>NZ_JBKQTQ010000124.1:0-7025 GCF_052143115.1 Mycobacterium sp. | reverse complement strand
GCAAACCCGTCGCCTGCAACACCTGACCGTGTCACCCATGACGGTAAGTCCTCGGCAAACTCGCCGCACGGAAACCGCAGCATCCACCCACAACCGCGCACCGAACCAGCCATGAATGCGATGCCAGGCGGGCCCGGTCAGATGACCGCTGCAGGCATCGATGAATTCTTGATGGCTTCATCCGCTGGCCGGTGTCGGCAGCGCAGCAACAGCGGCCTAAAACCGGGCCATCTCCCAATAGGCGCCTCGCCGAGCCAGCAGCTGGCTGTTGTTGCCCTGCTCGACGATCTTGCCCGCCTCCATCACCAGGATGACATCGGCGTCCCGGATCGTCGAAAGACGATGCGCGACAAGGAAACTCGTCCTATCACGACGAAGCTCGTGGGTTGCCTTCGCTATCAGCAACTCGGTACGGGTATCCACCGAGCTGGTCGCCTCGTCGAGGATCAACAGCTGCGGCCGGGCAAGAAATGCTCGTGCGATGGTGATCAACTGCCTTTCCCCGGCGCTGATGTTGCTACCGGCGTCGTTCACCCGTGTCTGGTATCCGTCCGGCAGCGTGTGCACGAACCGGTCGACGTAAGCGGCCTTCGCGGCTGCGATCACGTCGTCGTCGCTGGCGTCGGGTCGTCCATAGGCGATGTTCTCCGCGATCGTCCCGCCGAAGAGCCACGTGTCTTGCAGCACCATGCCGATGCGGGATCGGAGCGAGTGCCGGCTGATCGTCGCGATGTCGACGCCGTCGATCAGGATCCGGCCGGAGTCGACGTCGTAGAAGCGCATCAGCAGGTTCACCAGCGTGGTCTTGCCGACGCCGGTCGGTCCGACGATCGCCACCGTGCTGCCCGGTTCGGCAGTGAAGGAGACATCGTCGATCACCGGGGTGCCGGGGCGATAGCCGAAGCTCACATGGTCGAATTCCACCCGCCCCGTCGGCCCCTCACCGTTGGGTGAGGGCAGGAGTGGTTCGCGGTCCGGCGATTCTTCAGGTTCGTCGAGCACGTCGAAAACCCGCTCGGCACTGGCCACCCCGGACTGCAAGGTGTTGTACATCGATGCCACCTGGTTCATCGGTGCGTTGAACTGGCGGACGTACTGGATGAACGCCTGGATGCTGCCCACGGTGATCTGTCCGGTCGCCACCTGCACTCCACCCACCACCGCCACCGCGGCGTAGCTGAGGTTGCCGATGAACGCCGTCGCCGGCGACACCAGACCGGAGATGAACTGCGCGCCGAAACTGGCTTGGTACACATCGTCGTTGAGGCGACGGAACTCGTCTTCGGCCGCAGCGAGCTGTCCGAACGTTCTGACCACGGTAAAACCGCTGTAGGTTTCCTCGATCTGAGCGTTGAGCCGGCCGGTGTTGGTCCACTGGGCGACGAACAGTCGCTGTGAGCGTTGAGTAATCGCCCGCGTCGCCACCAGCGCCAGCGGCACCGTCAGCAAGGTGATCCCGGTCAGCAGCGGCGAGATGGTCAGCATCATCGCCAACACCGTCACCACCGTCAGGACCGCTGACAGCAGTTGGGTGATCGTCATCGCCAGCGACGTCTGGAGGTTGTCGATGTCGTTGGTGACTCGGCTGAGCACCTCGCCGCGTTGCCGGGAATCGAAGTAGGCCAGCGGCAGCCGGTGCAGCTTCTCCTCGACCTCGGCGCGCAGCGCCTGCAGTGTGCGCCGCACCGTGACGTTCAGCAGCCGTGCCTGCGCCCAAACCAGCAGCGCTGCAACCAGATACATCACCAGCGCCAAGGCCAAAGTTCGGGCAACCGCCCCGAAGTCAACACCTCGGCCCGGGACCACATTCATCCCGGACAGCAGGTCGGCAAAGGTGTTGTTGCCGCGGGCCCGCGCGGCCGCGATGGCCTGATCCTTGGTGATGCCGGCGGGCAGCTGTCGGCCCATCACGCCACTGAACAGCAGATCGGTGGCATGGCCGAGGATCCGCGGAACGACGACGCCGATTGCCGTTCCGGCGATGCCCAAGACCATCACCGCGACAGCCGTTCGCCGTTGCGGCGCCAAGCGCTTCACCAGCCGAACGGCAGACCCCCTGAAGTCGCGGGACCGCTGACTTGGGTACTCGGGCGCGCGTGGCATCGTGCCCGTCGTCGCGGTCACCGCTGCCCTCCCACGTGAGAGTCCATCGACTGCGATTCGGCGAACTCCTGATAGGTGGGACACTCCGCCAGCAGCGATTCGTGCGTGCCTGCACCGACCACGCGCCCGTCGTCGACGACAATCACCCGGTCGGCTTCGATGACGGTCGAGATTCGTTGCGCGACAACGATCACGGTCGCGTCGGCGGCGATCTCGGCCAGCGAAGCGCGGACCCGCGCATCGGTGTGCACGTCGAGTGCGGAAAACGAGTCGTCGAACAAGTAGATCGCCGGGCGGCGGATCACCGCCCGCGCGATCGCCAGCCGCTGCCGCTGCCCGCCGGAGAAATTGATGCCGCCCTGGGCCACCCGCATCTGCAGCCCGTCATCGTGTTCGCGCACGAATTCGTCGGCAGCCGCCACCCGCAGCGCGTCCCACATCTCTTCCTCGGTTACTACCTGTCCGGGGGCGGCGCCGATACGCAGGTTGTCGGCGACAGTCCCGGCGAACAGGTAGCCGCGCTGAGGCACCAACCCGATGCCCGACCACAGCTCTTCGACGTCCTGGTTACGCACGTCGACGCCGTCGACCAGGACGGCTCCGGATGTCACGTCGTACAGCCGGCAAATCAGCGACAGCAACGTGGACTTCCCCGACCCGGTGCTGCCGACGATAGCGGTGGTGGTGCCCGGCAGTGCCGTCAGCGAAACATCCTGCAGCACAGCGCGATCTGCGCCGGGATAGCGGAATGTCGCGCCGTCGAGCCGGACCACGCCTCGCAGATCTTTGGTCGGACGCACCGGATTCTCCGGACTCCTGACGGCCGGAGTCAGCGACAACACCTCGTTGATCCGTTCCGCGCACACCGAGGCCCGCGGCAACACCATCAAGGTCATCGTTGCCATCAACACCGCCATCAGAATCTGCGTGAAGTAAACGAGAAACGCGATCAGGGATCCGACTTGCATCCGACCGCTGTCGATGCGCAAGCCGCCGAACCAGATCAGCGCGACGCTGGAGAAGTTGATGGTCAAGGTGGTTACCGGCAGCATCAACGCCTGCCAATTGCCCGCGCTCAGCGCGGTGTTCGACAGCGCGACGTTGGCCTCGGCGAACCGTTGGCGCTCGAAGGGTTCGCGGGCGAACGCCCGGATCACCCGCACACCGGACAACTGCTCGCGCATCACGCGGTTGATGTTGTCGATCAACCGCTGCATGCTGCGGAAGATCGGCAGCGTATGCCCGAGGATCCAGTAATTGGCCACGACCAACACCGGCACGCTGATCACCAGCAGCCAGGACAGTCCGGCGTCCTGGTGGATGGCCATGAAGATTCCGCCGACACACATGATCGGAGCGGTGACCAGCACCGTGCAGGTCATCTGCACCAGGAATTGGATCTGGCGGACGTCATTTGTGGTGCGGACCAGCAGTGACGGCGCGCCAAACCGGGCGGTCTCATGCTCGGAGAACGTGGTGACTTGATGGAACATCGCCGAGCGGAGATCGCGGCCGAACCCCATCCCGGTGCGGGAGCCGAAGTAGACCGCGCCGACCGAGCAGACCACCTGCAGCGCGGTGACCGCGAACATCACCCCGCCGAGCCGGACGATCGTGGCGGTGTCTCCCTTGGCGATGCCGTCGTCGATGATCGTGGCATTGACCGTCGGCAGGTACAGCGAAGCCAGGGTGCTCACCAACTGCAGCGTCATCACCGTCGCCACCAGCCGTCGATACGGCCGGACGTGCTGGCGCAGCAGTGCCAGGAGCATTCGGTAACTGTTGCATACCGCCAGCCGTCGAGTCGTGACGATCGCCGGACAGTTCCCGCTGCGACGAGGCCCGCTGGTGGATAAGAAAGTACAGGTCACCGCGTGTGCAATGGTTGTGCCAAGGTGCTGCCGCTACAGTGCATCGTGTGATCAGCAGTAGGTGCGCGTAGCCGTGTGGCGTAACGTGGCGGTGCTGGCCCTGGCGGCGGCGACCTTGGTTCCGGTGGTGGCCGGGTGCTCCCATTCCGGCTCTGACCAATCCCAGTCGACCGAGTCGTCCGCGCCGGCGGCCGGGCAGGGGCATCACGGTCCCTTCTTCCCGCAGTGCGGCGGCGTCAGCGACGAGACGGTGACGAAGTTGACGCAGGTGACTGGGCTGGTCAACACCGCCAAGAATTCCGTGGGCTGCCAGTGGCTGGCGGGCGGCGGCATTCTCGGTCCGCATTTCTCCTTCTCCTGGTATCGCGGCAGCCCGATCGGCCGTGAACGCAAGACCGAGGAGTTGTCGCGGTCGAGCGTGGAGGACATCAACATCAACGGCCATGGCGGCTTCGTTGCCGTCGGAAATGATCCGGCGTTGGGAGACTCGCTTTGCGAGGTCGGGATCCAGTTCGCCGACGACTTCATCGAATGGTCGGTGAACTTCAGTCAGAAGCCGTTCCCCGATGCGTGCAATATCGCCAAAGAACTGGCGCGCGAGTCGATCGCGAACTCGAAATGAGTGCCACCGTGCGTCATCGCATCCTGGTCGGTGTGGCCGTCGTGGCCACTGCGGTGTCCGTATTGACCGGCTGCACAAAGTCGGTGGCCGGCACCGCGCAAAAGGCCGGCATGGGTGACGAACCGCGCAATAACAACTCCGAGCAGCAGTACCCGAACCTGCAAAAGGAATGTGAGGTGCTCACCACCGACGTCCTGGCCAAGACGGTAGGCGCCGATCCTCAAGACATTCAGAGTACGTTCGTCGGCGCGATATGCCGTTGGCAGGCGCAGAACCCGGGCGGCCTGATCGATATCACCCGGTTCTGGTTTGAACAAGGCAGCCTCGACAACGAGCGCAAGGTTGCCGAGAACCTGAAGTATCACATCGAGAACCGAACGATCTCCGGTGTGACGTCGATCGTGATGCGGCCGAACGACCCCAACGGCTCGTGCGGTGTCGCCAGCGACGCCGCGGGCGTCGTCGGGTGGTGGGTCAACCCGCAGGCGCCCGGTATCGACGCCTGCGCGCAGGCGATCAAGCTCATGGAGCTGACGCTCTCGACGAACTCCTAGTTCCCATCGGGTGGCCCTCCGCGCCGAAGCCACGCCGTCGCAGACGTTACAAATTCCGGACTGGCTGTCAGGTATCCCGTAGGGCTTTGCCGGAATCCGGCATTTCGTGGGAGTCCAGTCCTGGTTTTCCGACCGCTCTATCGCGTTCAGGGGCAACTCTTGGACAAGCCGATTAGCCGTCTAAGGGGTGTGAGACAAACCACTAGAAGCTGTCGCACTTCCTGTGAATCCAGCAAATTATAGAACTCACTCTTTACCGTGCTTGAACAGGGAGTTATCGTGATTTACTAGAGGTCGGCTACTTATTGAAGGTGGTGGAACGCGTTCTAAAAAGCTACCGGTGAGTAGTTTTTGCCTTGAAAGAGATGTTTCAATACGACAGTTTTCTGGAACGGGATCGAGCCGCTGATGAGCAGCGCAATGTTGTCGCCCGGGGAGTTGCGGTGGGTTTTTCGCCCGGTGGATTGGTAGCCGTCGTCGAAACCGGCCTCGTTTCAGCAGCCGCACGGCGGTCTCGTTGGATACCGTCCCCCGCCGTGGACGACGACGTGTGAACGCTACCATCGTCGAATGTCTGAAACGCCTTTCACGGAGCCAACCTCCGGAGCGCACGCTGCTGAACCTTTGCCCGAGTCCGACGCCGCAGGGCAGGTCACCGAGTCCGGGCCGGTGTCGCATGCCAGGGAACCTGCTTCAGCCTCACGTGCGTCGAGGTTATCGCGGTGGGCCACAGTGGCGGCCCTGGTGCTTGCCCTCATCTCCACCGGCCTTGCCGTCGCGGGGTGGTTCTACTACCCACACAAGGGCGCGGCGGGCTCGGGCACGTATAGCAACCAACAAACCAAAGACGCGAAAAAGGACATTTGCGACACGTTCATGAAGGTCGACCGGGCGGTAGTCCGGAACTCTAAGCTGAAGAACCCGGACAACGGCGGGCCGATCGGCGCCCTTTCGGTGGCGACTGCCCAGCGATTTGCGTTCTATGGCGGCGGCGCGTACCTACGAGACAAGGTCAGCCAAGAACCCGCGACTCCAGCCGACCTAGCGAAATCAGTCAACGGCCTGGCCAGCGACCTCGAGGATCTCGCCATCGGCTATCTCGCCGGCGCGGCGGAGTTCACTCAGGATGAATTACGGCAAAGCCTCGACGACAAGATCAAAGCAACGGTCGAGATCTGCAAGAAAAACTAGCGCCTTGCCGACTGCCGACTTAGCGCGGTACGTGAAAGTCGACTAGCTCGGCGGATCCGAGTTCGAGGTCGCTCCAGCTGCGGGTGAGTCGTAGCACCGCCATCGCCGAGGTCGGGAACTTTGTCGAGATACGCTCGGCACCAGCTGTATTGGAGCTGTCGGTCCCCGCCAAGCCCAACGCTACCTGGGTCATCGTCGGCTCGTGTGCGACGAGCAGCAAGACGGCCACGTCGTCGCCGACGTGATTGATCTCGTCGATCACAGTCCCGGGGCTGGCGTCGTACAGCCGGTCGACATAGCGAACCGGCGCGTCGATGGCGGTGTGCGCCAAGGTTTCACGGGCCCGGGTCGCCGTCGAGCAGAGCACCGCGTCAATAGCAGGCAGGTTAGCCCGCAGCCAGTCACCGGCCAGTCCCGCTTCTCGCTGCCCTCGGGGTGCAAGCGGTCGGTCGTGGTCTGGGACCCCTTCCGGATATGCCGACTTCGCATGTCGCAGCAACACCAGAGTGCGGTCTTGGTGGCTCACCCGGTCGAGGTTACCGGCAGCGATATTCGCTGCGAGGCGGGCACAACGGGTGCCCCTGTTGCCTCATGTCAATATGCCCGCGACGGTATTCGTTGCCTCATGTGCCGGATGCCCGCGACAACTGATTGGTGGCCTGGTTTGCTGGTGCCCGCGTGGGC
>NZ_JBKQTQ010000123.1:0-9339 GCF_052143115.1 Mycobacterium sp. | reverse complement strand
GCGGTCAGCCAGCTCGAAGCACTCGGCTACACCGTCACCCTCACACCGCTGGCCGACACCGCCAGACAACCAGCCTGCGGTTGACCAGTGGTCACCAACTCGGGGTCACCCTAATTTTCGTATCAGTGCAGTGGAGAAGGAGACTGCTCTCGATGGGACAAATTGAGAAGTACCGTTCTGACTACCTTGCCGCGGGCCTTTACTCTCGTGATCAGGTCTTCAGTCGGCCATGTCCGGTCCCCGAGTCTCCGGGCGTTTATGGCTGGTGGTTTCGCACCGTGCCTGCTGATATCGACATCCCAGGCTGTGTGCAGCGGGACGGACTAACCCTGCTGTATGCCGGGATCAGCCCAAAGCGACCACCAGCCAACGGGAAGCCACCGAGCACTCAGAATCTTCGCCAGCGAATTACCTATCACTACCGCGGGAACGCGGAAGGGTCCACCCTACGCAAGACGCTCGGAATCCTCCTGGCGAACGAACTTGGGATCGAATTGCGTCGTGTCGGCTCCGGCAGGCGGCGCACCTTCGGCAGAAGCGGCGAGGCTCTGCTCACCGATTGGATGGCCAACCACGCGCTTGTGTCCTGGATGGTTCACCCCCAGCCGTGGCTACTGGAAAAAGCGCTGATCGACACCCTCGACCTACCGCTCAACCTTCAAGACAACAAGCACAATGCGTTCCACGCCAACCTGACAAGGCGCAGAGCCGAAGCTGAAAAGAAAGCCCGCGAGCTACCCGTCCTGAATGAAAGATGACGGTCCTGTCGGCTCAGGTAGGACACACCTCGTGGCAGACCAGCGACCTGGAGGCTATCGATATGTCGCAGCCTTTTCGGTGGTATGACGACAGACCACTGCAATTCGAGATCCGCGAGCTCGAGGAGTGTGCACTGTTGCCCAACCTGATCCAGGTCGATCTGCGTCGAAAACCGAACCAGCTCAGGCACTTACCGGGACCGAACGATTGAGGGTGGGTCGATAACGCATGTCCATCCACGTCGTCAACCAGGATTCCGTGCTCCAACACGCCCTCGAGATTGTCAGCGAGACGACGCACCGGTTGTGGATCACATCGCCATCGACATCCGGATCGTGTACCGCCTGAAGGATCCGGCCGATCTGGACATCACGGACCTCGACGCGCGAAAGGCGCTCGAGGACGCAGGGTTGCCTGGTGCGATACTCCACCCGGCTGCACGCCAAGCTCATCCTGGCCGACAACGCCGCGCTCGTATCCTCCTCGAACCTCACCGCCACCGCCGGCTATGGGCTGGACGATGCGGCCGCCTGGCGCAACGAGGAACTCGGTGTCGTCATTCGCAGCGACGATGGGGTTCTTTCGGAGCTTGAGTCACAGTTCGAAGCCATCTGGTCCTCAGCGACGCGGGTCGAGGAAAGCACCATCGGTATCGCGATGGACTTCCCGACCGTTCGTCAGTTCAGCTTTGTCGCCATCCGCGACGTCCGCCTCGGCGAATATGCGACAGCCAAGGACACCGCGGGCAACGTGATCCTCGGGCGCATCTCTGAAGTAACCGCCTATAACCCATCGTTTCCTCAAATGAACGAGTCGATGTGGATCACTCGGGGCTACTCGGGCACAGCGGGTAGCAGCCGCGTCGAAGTACCGGATCTCCAGTCGTTGTTCTCACACCCGTCTAAAGAGCACGGATTCCTCGTTACGAAAACGTTTTTCGAGCCCGAGTCCGTATTCCGTATCGCACGAGTTGAAGTGCTCAAGCACTACGTAGCTGGCGCCTACTTTCCCCGACTGTGCCGGTGGCCCCGGGATCCGACGTCTCGCACGCATCTCCTGACCTGCTGCGCCAGCTCCTGGGCGATGGGGACGTCGAGCTCGGCACCATGCTGCAACACCCCGACGTACCCGTTGCCCTGCGTTCAGCCGAGTTCTCGAAACACCCTGGCCGTTTTGGGCATGACGGGTTCCGGCAAGTCCAACGCCATCAACGTTCTTCTGCATCGCATCAGCAAGCAAACCGGTGGCCAATTTCCGTCCCTGGTCGTGCTCGATGAAGCACAGAACTACGCGCCCGAGCAACAAACAAAGTGGCTCGCACGCGGTCGGCCGTCTTTTGACGCCGCGTTTGCGATCGCCTCTGAGGGGCGCAAATTTAATGTGGGGCTTGTGGTGTCGAGCCAGCGCCCGGCGCGCGTGAACAAGGATTTCCTCAGTCAATGCAACACCCATGTGGTCTTTCGCGTGGCCAACGTTGAGGATCTCTCGGCCCTCGCCGGCAGCTTCGAGGCGGCGAGTCAACCGCGCTAGCTGAGCTGCCCGGATTTGACACCGGAGTTTGCGTTGTTGGCGGCACCGCGATCGGCATGCTGACCCGCGTCGAGGTGCCGCGGTTCGAAAGTGTTGCCGCCGAGGCACGCTGCCCGCGCGCGGCCGTCGCGGATCGGGGCGGCGTCGGTAACGCGGCACTGTAGATAAACCGGGGTGGGCTTCCGGGAAAGCGACGGGCGCCAGCATCGACCGAACGATCGGGCCTCCGTGAGCGGGCGCGCATCGCATTGCCTCGCGTGGGCGCAGATGTGTCGTATGATAGTGACATGATTACGACAGGCCCCCAGCTTCATGCCCTCCTCGACCGGGTTAATGAAGCGACCAGGCTGTTACAGCGGTCCAAGACGGTCCCCGGTGAGGTTGCCCAGCTCATCGACAGCTTCGAGACGCTGGGCGCTGCGACGCCATTGCGTCTCGAAGCCGACCCATATCTCACGACAACACTTTGGGCGGCGGCGTTTCGCGCGGAGAAAGCACTCCGGCATGACGACCCTGAAGACCAGCGTCGGGATGTTCGCATTGCGCTCGAGCAATTCCGCCACGCATTACGGGATATCGCCGAAAATCAGCCGTACAACGACGACGCGCCAGTCCGCGAAGTACTTGCCAGGACCGTCGAGACCCTCGCCACCCCTCAAAAGACTCTCGCAGACCTGCTCGGCGTTTCCGTCCGCCAGCTTCAACGCTGGCTCGCTCATGACGGGCCTGAGCCTGCGACCGATGATGCCGCACGTATCCGCGTGGTTGGACAAGTCGTGAACCAACTGCGCCACTCATTCACGGGTCCGGGAGTAGTCGCCTGGTTTTACCGGGAGCATCCAGTGCTCGGCCAGCGTCCGATTGAGCTGCTCGATGACCCGCTGTGCTACCCGCAGCTCCTCGGCGCCGCGACCGCGGCTCGTGCCATGACGGCATGAGACTGACGGTATTCCGGCATGCGTCGTACGACTCGCCGTGGTGGGTGTTTCCCAGCTCACGCGCTGGCCGCTTCCACCGCGCCAGACGCGACACGGTCCAGTATCTGAGTCTTCACCCGCTCGGCCCCGCCGCCGAGATGCTTCGCCACAACGTTGGCCCCAGCGGCGACCCGGACGACGTCATCTTGAATTTATGGACGGCGGTGCTCGACGTCGATGCCGTAACGCGCGTCGACTTCGACGACTGCGCCAGGTACGGGCTGACGCCCGACGAGCTCGTCGGCGACGATTACACCTCTACGCAGGGATTGGCTGATGTCGTTCGAGATAGCGGAGCAAGCGCAATTATTGTGCCATCGGCCGCGCTACCCGGAACCCACAACCTGATCTTGTTTGGCGCACGAGTCCTGAATCCATTTCTCAGCTCACCGCTCACGCCTGAAGAGGTGCCGACTGGGCACCTTAGCGACGGAGCGCGAGCCCCGGCCGAGGTGGCGCCGCACATCCGCTGGTTCGGCACTCCGCACAAGGCGGCGGAACAGTGGAAAACCACCGGCACCTACGACCTATTCGACGATCCAATCGCAACGCGTTGGTGAAAAGCGTTTACAGTTCCAACAACTGGGCCCCGGCGGGCAGTGAAAAGGTCAGGATTTCATGAGGAGCGATTTTGCTGCTCGGACTACACCTGAACGGAGAAGCTGTACGCCGGAATTGTTACTTTGACGTACGCCAGCCGTCACAGCAAAGGTGCGCCACCCAAGGTCGAGGATCTCTCGGCCCTCGCAGGGAGCTTCGAGGCAGCGAGTCAACCGTTGCTAGATGAGCTGCCCGGATTTGACACTGGAGTCTGCGTTGTTAGCGGCACTGCGACCGGCATGCTGACGCGCCTCGAGGTGCCGTTGTTCGAAAGTGTTGCCGTGGAGAATGATTCGTCCCCGCCGTCGCCGCAAGGAGGCTCGGGCCCCCCTCTCCGTCCAGGAGAGCCGGCCGCGCGATGTCTGCGAAAGCTGCCGGGCCACAAAGACTTCCGCGACTTCGCAGCCGAGATCGGTGCGGCCGCTCCGCTGTGAACGCCCGCTACCGCAGGCCGAGCGCGGCGCGCAGCCGGTCGGCGTCCATGCCGCCGCGGCCGGCTTCACCAGCGGGAAAGGTGTGCAGGAGTTTGATCAGGTCGCCGCGTCGGGTGGGGTCATCGGCGGCCTGCCGCGGCGTGTGGCCGTCGAGCGCGGGGATGGGCTCATCGAGCCACTTGGTCTCGTAGTCGCGGACGAACTCGTCAAGGAATGCGGCCAGCTCGGGGTCGTCGGGGTCGAGCGCGTCCTCACCGGCAATTGACAACTGCTTGGCCAGCTCGGCGGCGTCGCGGGCGTCGCGCAGCGGGCGGCGGGAGTCGTCGAGCACGTTCATCGCGGGGTCGAGGCGTGCCAGCGTGGCCAGCACGCGGTCCATCCGCTTTTCGCTGTTGGCTTCCACCCGCAGCGTGTCGCCGTCGAGGACCAGGGTGGCGCGGATGCGCAGCATGTCCTGGGTGGTGACGTGCTCGAACCACCGCGGCGGCTCGTCGCCGTTGACCCGGTCGTAGGTGTCGTCGAGCGCGGCCTCGATCCCGGCCGGGTCGCCGACACGCACGGTGGCCTCGCAGATCGCGAGCGGATCGCCCTCGGTGTTGGCCAGCGCCGGGGGTCCGAACCGGCGGCTCAGCTGCGCCACCAGCGTCACCGCGTCGGGTCCCGTGTCGAGCAGGTCGATCAGCGGGTCGCGCTCGTGCAGCGCGACCGGTTCCAGCCCGCCGAAGAACTGCATGGTGTCCCCGGCCGGCACCACGCGTGCACACACCAGCTGCCCTGGCTTCAGCTGGCGGCTGGCCGCCCGCTCACGCACCTCGTGCGTGTCGCCGGTGCGCACGTCGCGCACGGTGACGCCCTGGCCGCGGTGCACCTGCTCGACCTCGAACACCGACCGGTCCACCAGCAGCCATTGCTCCGCCAGCAGCCGCTCGTCGTCGGGCAGCAGCGACCCGCGTATCTGGAGGAACTCCGCGAACGCGCCGCCCTCGAACAGCACCGCGTCCAGCACCAGCGGATCGTCCAGCGCCGCGGCCAGCGCGTCGGGATCATCGACGGCGTAGCGGCAGCGTTCGTATCCCGCCTCGGCCAGCAGGTCGTTCCATCCGGTGAGCAGCGCGTGCTGGCCGGCCTTCATGTACAACCAGCCGACCCGCTCGGCCAGCGGCAGCTGCCCGCGCCCGAGATGGCATTTCTTGTACTTGCGGCCGGACCCGCACCAGCATGGCTGGTTTCGGCCGAGGTCGCGGCGCGGCTCGGCCCGGTACCGCGTTAGTAGCTCCACAAGCGGGTGGTCCGGCCCGGCGCCGGCGCGGCGCAGCAACGCCAACCCGCGCTCCACGTCGCCGCGATCGGAGGCGATGCGGGCCAGATCGAGCAACGGCAACGGCCAATCCGGATCCATCGACTCGGCCGCCAGCAGCTCGTGTTCGGAAGCGTCGATGTCGCCGATCCGCTCCAGCGCCACCGCGCGCAGCCAGCGAAACGCCACCCGCGCTGCGCGCGGCACTTTCGGCTCCAGCGTCTCGGCGAACATGCCCAGCGCGGGCGCCCCGGCGCGGCCGGTGCCGATCGTCTCGGCCGCCAGCAGCTCAGCCAGCAGCGGATCGGCAAGCTCGGCCCCGAGCTCACCTATCAGATCGCCGAACCGGTCGGACTCGGGCTCTGCTCCGTCCGGCCCCGTCGCGCCCTCGGCAGCTGCGGTCAACGCATCCTCCAGCGGCTCGTCGGCGTCGGCGGCGTCGATCAGCAGCAGCGACATCTGGTCGTACAGTTTGACCAGGCTGTAGAGCGCGAACGCGTCGTCGGGATCGAGGTCACGTCGCTCGGCCAGCGCTGCGCACCCGCGCTCGAAACGCCAACGGTCGAAATCGAACCCGTCTGGTGCGAGCCACTCGCCGCGATGTGCCAGACCGTAGTCGTCGACGATCTCGCACAGGGGCGGCAGCGGCTCGGTGAACACCGCCGGGTCCTCGACGCACGCCGTCCATACCGCCACGTCGAAGTACACCGGCTCGTCGGCGTCGAGCATCGCGGCCAGCCGGGCGCCCACCGCGGAATGCGCGAGCGCGGTGACCCGCTCGACCACGAGTCCCCGCGCGGTCAGCCGCACCCCGACCAGGTCGCCCTCGGCCACGCCCAACGTCGCCAGCGTGCCTGGCATCAGGAGCAGCGCCCCTAGCGGGTCGACCACCTCGGCCGGGATGCCTCGCTGCTCGAGCAGCTCGTCGTCGAACCCGGCCAGCACGACCCGCGCCGCCGACCCGTCGGCGAACCGCCCGTACTGCTCGTGCTCGCAGAGCGCGGTGATCGGGTCCAGGTTCGGGGTCACAGTGAGTATGTCGTGGGCCGCCTCGTCTGCGCCGAGCCGGTGCGTGAACACCCGCCCGGCTAGCACCGTCGGCAGCCACACCCACCGGTCGTCAACCAACTGCCTTGCCGGACACTCGGTTTCGTCGAGAACGTCCAGTAAGGTGTCCGGATCGGCCACGCCGCTGTCCCGCAGTCGTCGCGCGATGTCATCCTCGTGCAACGGGCCGTGTTCGGCCAGAATTCTCGCAAGGGTCCGCATCGCGTCGAACGCTTCCGCCACGGCGACTACCCTATGCCGCGGCTAGCCGAGTCGCGAAGTCCGCCACCAGCCGACGAGTTGGATCGAGACTGGGAACGAATCCAGCGGTGCCGTCGAATCCGGGCATCCAGTCCTTGATGCGACATCGACCTGATGCGGTCGCGGACCGGTTGCGGCGTGGTCTGGTCGACGGCGTCGAGCAGGGCACCGAGCCCGTCGGCAAGCAGGTCGGTGCGCTCCGCAGGGTGTACGTGAAGCGGCATCGAGCGAAACGATAGAGCCTTGAGCCGCGCTGCGTGGCATGTCGAGATTTGACCGCCGCCGACATCGCGATGTCGGACCCCGAAGCGACACTTGGCGTCGACGACGCTAGAACAGTCCCGACCGCCACGCGAAATAATTCAGCAGTCTCCTAGTGAGCGAGCAGGGTGCCAAAGAACCACATCGCGGCGGCGTTGACCGTAGTGCTGTCCCGACTGGGCTAAAGCGGCATGAGCTCGACGGCGCGGAGAGGCTCGCCGCTCGTGGACACCGCGTGGTGTTCATTCCCGTCTCCGGCAAAGGAAAGATTGCCGACCTCATGATCGATGACGAGGTGTGGGAGTTGAAGTCAATATCCGGCTCCAGCGATGACGCTGTCGCCCGCAATGTACGACGGGCCGCGAAGCAGGCATCGCGCGTCGTGCTGGATATGACCGACTCGCCGATCACCGACGAGGCGGTGAAACGCCTGGTCGAACGCTATGCGCGGCGATATAGACTTCAATCAGTCCGCGTGATCAGGGGATTCAAGGGAATGGATTGGAGATTCGACAATGACGAATAGCGACTACATCGAGGTTAGGGGGCCGAAATCCCTAGCCGAGCTGGTCGCTGTCATCGACCCCTCCGCGCCCCAACCAGAAGACGATCTGGTAACCCTCGAGTTGGGTGGCGATGAGTACGCCGCCGTGCAATATGACGAGGTCGATAAGGCATCTTGGCCGTACATGATCACCATCGAGTCCCGGTCGGAGGACGGAGCACCGGTCCGAGCCCAGGCCATGCAAATACTCGAGAAAGTCGATGCAGCGGGCTGGGGCTACAGGATGACGTCCGACGCGGACGATTCGCTGTTGATCGACACGCAGAAGGTCTAAGAGCGGCAGCAATTAACCCGCGACAATCGAAATCCCTTGGTAGCGAGAGGAATTGCCATCGCGAGGATCTGCTGACTGGTCATTGGTTGGTATAGCTCCGGCACGGAGCAACTCATCGCCGATGCGGTTGACCGGCAGGAGCGGGAACAGGTCGCGTGAAGGCGGTGCGCGTTGCGTCTCACCGTTCCGTGAATCATTGTGCCGTGCTGTAGTTGCGACTGAGGTCTTTCGGCGGCCCGCTTCGTCATACGAGCACGACTGGCTTTGAATAAGCGACGCTGAAACGCGGTCAGCGCATCTGTCGGTGAGCCGATGTAACCTAAATCTGCTTCACGAGATGCCGTCGCCAAGCTCCGACTGGACGGCACGCCAACCCCCCGCTCGTGGGTGGCTCGGATGACGAAGCGGCCTGGCACCAACCGGTGCGGGCAAGAGCGCCTCCCCACGCGGAGGCCCGACCTTTCGGGAGTACTGCAATGCCTCGGAATCGTTCCTGCGGGTCGTATGGCCCCGGCCACCTCGTGCATTGGATCCAGGGGAAGAAATCGCACGAGGACGGGCAGCCGATCATCAAAGTGAAGGTCGTTGCCGTTCATGACGACGGACACGTCGAAATCGAAGGTGACGACCTGAAACTGACGCTGTGGTATCACGACCCTGACCACCTCCGTTCGGCACTCTGCTTCGGTGGCCGCGGCGAATGGAAGCCGAAGTATCACGTGTTGTACGTGATCTCGAGCGGCTCGTTCAACCTCGCCACGCTGGACGAGGTGGAGCCCTGCAAACCGCCGATACGCCGGCGCCCGACCGAGACCACCAGGCAGTTCATCGAACGGGCGATGCGCGAGAACCACGGCCTCACGGTTCCGGGGCGCTGGTTGGCTGACCTGGATGCCATACCGGACGGCGACACCGGTGAACCGGAGTCCGGGTACCTGGTTGGGATCGAAAGTCCTACGGATACCACGCTGTTGGAGCCATTGCCCCCCAAACCACGGACGCCAGGACAACCCGACGGCGGCACGCGATCCAACGGGAAGGCCAGCAACGACTGAGCGATCGCGTCCGAAGGCGTTGAGCCAAGGCTCGATTGACCAGCAGCATCCGCCTTGGCACCTGGTTGCGATTCCCCGGCCGGGCTGGTGTCTCGAATCTGACCTTTAGCCGAAGCAGAGCACGCGCAGGCCGAGCGAACCGCCTAATTTTTAGGATGAACGACCGCCACGTTCTCGTTAGGTTAGTTAGGTGCCGATAAGCCCCAGCTCCCACGATCCAAAAACGGAGATAAGGACGAACAGCTCATGAAAGCAGTGCGATTCGATCGCTACGGCGGC
>NZ_JBKQTQ010000122.1:0-4259 GCF_052143115.1 Mycobacterium sp. | reverse complement strand
CAGCCGCATCGGCGGCCACATAGATACCCGCGGCATCCCCGATGTTGGCCTGAGCGATATCCAGCAGGCTGTTGATTTTCGCGGCGGCCGCCACGAAGCGGGCGTGCGCGGCCTGAAACGCCGCCGCCGACTCCCCAGCGTGAAACGCCTGCGCCGACATAGCTTCCTGCTCGGCCTGACCAATCGTGCTACGCATCAACCCCGCCTTGGCGGCAAACGCCGACTGCGAGGCCACCAACTGCGGAATATGAGCATCCAACATACTCATGACGAAGATCCTTTCTCTAATCGACTACCGTTGCCACACAACCACACTCAGCGGTGATCCCCCTCCCCCTGCGGCAGCTCGGGACCCCACGTCCCCGGCACCATCGGCATACTCGGCCCCCCGCCAAATCCATTGCCGCTCAGTGTCGCCAATCCCGCGGCCTCAGCGGCAGTGTCCTTATGCACCGTCCCGACAAACCCCAACGGCCCTGCACCGGAATCCGACGCCAGCACCGAGGCCTCCTCGGGCTCGGCGCCGGGACCGAGATCGCTGTCCATATCCGCGAACTCGTCTCCGTAGTCCCGCAACTCGGCCCGTCGCCGCCGCAGCGTCCGCACCTTGTCTCGAGCTACTGCACCCACCGCGGCAGCCGCGGGAATGTAGCGACCCGGCGCCTTGGCGCCCTTGCGATCAATCAGCGTCGGCCCGGGTCCGGCGTCGGGGCCGAGACCGCCCACCATATAGGCGAAGCCGCCGGTGGCGGGAGTGGCCGCCGCGCCCGCACCGGACGCGGCACCTGCCACCGGTGTCGACCCGGCGGTCACCACCGATATGCCTGGTGTCCCTGTCAGCCCCGCTGCGGGCAACGCAGCAGGCTGTCCGGCGCCGGTGGCGATTCCGGCCGCTCCGGCTGCCGCGGGTGCAGCCACCGGCACGGCCAGGGACGCCATCGCATTGAGCGGCACGCCGATGATGATCGAAAGCCAGACCGGAGAAGTCAGGAGCATCGACCAAGTCGTCCACCCGACCGGCTCGAAAAACGCTTGATAGCCGACGAAGAACAGCAGCGGAAACCAGGCGCTCGGGTTCGCGATGATGGAGTTGATCGTCTGGCCCGGGTTCTGGAAGAGTTGGAGGAGCTGGTCGAACATCTCGGTAAAGAAGTTCGATCCCGATGATGACTGGTTGGCGGCCGCCATCGCGGTATTGGCTTTTAGCACCAACGGCGCCGCGGTGGTGCGGGGGGCCGACGCCAACGCCGACCCGGAAACCGCCTGATAACTGGCCATCGTGGTGGCCGCCTGAATCCACATTCGCGCGTAGTCGGCTTCGTTGAGCGCGATCGGAATCGTATTGATCCCAAAGAAGTTCGTCGCTATCAACACGCCGTGAATGAGGTGATTGGCGGCCAACTCCGGAAGCGTCGGCATCGCAGCCAACGCGCTGGTATAGGCGGCCGCCGCGATCTCGTGCTGAGCAGCCGCACCCGCGCTATTCGCGCTGGCGTCCGTCAGCCACGCGAGATACGGGGCGTGTGCGCTGACATACTGCTCGGCGCTTGGACCCTCCCACGCGCCGGCCTGTACCGCGCCCAACAGTGTGGTGAGTTCGCCGGCAGCCGAGGCATATTCAGTACTCAGCGACGTCCACGCCCCAGCAGCCGCCAGCAGCGACCCGGGTCCAGGACCGCTGCTGAGCAGCGCTGAATGCACCTCCGGCGGCGAAGCCATCCACACCGGCGCGGTCATCGTCAGCCGTGGAAGCCGAGATACGATGACGCAGCGGCCGCATCACCGGCGGCGTAACTCGCGCCGGACTCACCGACACCGACCCCGGCACGGCCGAGCTCTTCCACGCCTTCGGCAGCGACCGCGGTGTGCTCAGTGCCCTGCGCGCTGAATCCGGCCGCAGTCTGCAGCGACACCGGATCCGCCGCCGACGGAACCACGGCGGAGATCAACGGTGCCGCGTCCGCGTGCGCGGCGGCCAGGCGGGCGGTGATCGCTTCGACCGCGGCGCTGGCGGAGGCCAAACCCTCCGGGACGACTCGCAACGTCATGGCACTTCCATCCTTTCGATGAACCACTTTCGACGAAACTCACCGACCATCGACGGCCACACTTTCGTCGACGAGCGGATTGACCAACTGCACATATGTCGGGGTGTCGGTGTCGCCCAGCAGGATTGCCCGACCTGAGGGCAACCGGTCGAATCGTTGACCGCGAATCTTTCCGCCGTCCGCCGGATTGCCCGACAACATCAACGTGGTTGCCTGTAGGTCGTTGAACCGGCGCAGCAACGGGCTGGTCATCAGCGCGTGCGCGGAACCGGTTGCGCGCCCGGTGACGATCACCCGCAGCCCCAGGTCGCTGGCCTGTGCCAGCAACCCGAGGAGCGGAGTCCAAGGCCGCTGCCCGACGAACGGACCGGTCATCGCGGGCGTATCCGGTATCTGATCGACGTCGTCGATGATCAGGTAGTGGGTGTGCCCCTCGTATGACCATCCGGTCAGCTGGGTGGCCGAGAGCCCCGCCGGTGGTTGCCGCTTTTCGATGAGCGCCGACAAGCCGAGTATCGCCGGCAGCACCCGGTCGACATTTGCGGTGTATTCGTTGTCGGGGAACAGCGGCTCATCGACGAGATGCAACCGGCGATCCAGCACCGTGAACGCGACCCGGTCGGGAGTCGAGTGGTCGCGGATGGTGCGGATGATGTGGCGCAACAACGTGGTCTTGCCCGATTTGGTGTCGCCCAGCACCATCAGCAACGGATTCTCGGCGAAGTCGAGTTCGACTGCGGCCAAGTCTTCTTCGCGCTGGCCGATGACGATCCGGTCGGCGCCCCGATACACCGCACCGACCGCGGCGGGCGCCAGGTTGGTCGGTAGCAACCGCACCGGCGGCGCCGTGACGCCGCGATGGCGGGCGTTGATCGCGGCGACCTGGTCCAGTTCGGGTGCCGCGAACAGGAAGTGCTCGGCGGCCATGGTCAGCCCGCGACCCGGCTGGTCGGCGGGCACCGCCTCGGCCGGACGGTGCAGTGCACCGACCAGCCGGACGTTGCTGTCCCGGGCGTCATGCAGCTTCAGCTCCAGCCGCAGCCCAAGACCGTCCCGCATCGCCAGCGGCACCTCCAGCCAGCTGGGTGTGGTGACGACCACGTGGATGCCGTAGGCCAACCCGATGTTGACGAGCTCGGTCACCTTCGCCAGCAACGGGTTCCGGGTGTTGAACTGATCGGTGTTATCCCGGCTGAAGGCATAGAGATTGTCGATAACCAGGAAGACCTGGCCCCGCCCGTCATGCGGCCCTTGCTTGTCCCGGAACACCTCGCGCTGCTGGCGGTACCGGAGCAGCTGCTCGAGCTCCCCGAAGGTGCGGCGGATCCGCTCCGGTTCCAGCGCCGAGGCCACGCTGCCGACATGCGCCAAGTCCTCCAGCGCCCGCAGCTGACCACCGCCATAGTCCAGGCAGTAGAAACTCACCTCGCTGGGCGAGTCCAGGCTTGCCGCCGACAAGATAAACGTCTGCAGGGCAGCCGATTTGCCTGACTTTGCCCCACCATGGATCACCATGTTGCCGGCCGACGACCGTGCATCGAACACCAGCGGGTCGCGGCGCATCTCGAACGGCTTGTCGATTTCGCCTAGCGGCCAACGCCACTCGCCCTGGGGCAGCGCCGCGCGGGCCAGCACCGTGCTCAGCGGGATCGGGTCGTCGAGTGGTGGCAGCCACAGCTCTGGCGCACGTGGGCCACAGCGCGCGAGCTGGTCACCGATGGTGGCGATCAACTTACGTGGCGGGCCGACCTGTTCTTCGTGACCATTCGTCGTGATCACCGTGGTCTGATCGGGCTCCACTCGGCCGGCAGTGAACAGCTTTGGTTCGGGAACAGAATGCACCACAAGCGTTTTCGCTGTCTGAGGTGGATCGTAGATGCCGTCGACGTAAGTGCTGCGGAATTTGATCGGCGCAGCACCGGGAGCGGGCACCAGGAAGCCCAAGCCCTTGTGCTCCTTGCCGGACTCGATGTGGTAGGCGTCCTCCACGCCGATGATCTGCCGCGAGACGGCAGGGCTGGCCACCTTCAAGCCGATCCGGTAGGAGGTGTTCTTGTCGATGTCCTTGATCTTTCCGACATCCAGCGTCTGCGACGCGAACAGGATGTGGATCCGGAACGAGCGGCCTTTGCGCGCAACGTAATCGAACAGCTCGGCGTACTCGGGGTGGTCGGCGAGCATCAGGGTGAACTCGTCGGCGACCACGAACAG
>NZ_JBKQTQ010000121.1:0-65054 GCF_052143115.1 Mycobacterium sp. | reverse complement strand
CACGACCCGCACACCAGGGCTGCCGCCGTCATCTCACGCGGCCAGCCCACTGTCGTTCACGTCACTATCGTGTCACCGCTGGCCGGCCAGCATGCGCGATATCGCGGCCGCGATCCGGCCAACGGGTAGCGCCACGCCACGCCGCGCCTCGCGGCGGGGGTCTGGGGCCGGATTCCGCCGATGTGGCAGGTAGGAGCGCGTCTGGTGTGAGATTCTGCAGGGGTGTCCGCTGATACGGCGGCCACTGCTCCTTCGGGGGTGGTGACGTTTTTGTTCACCGATGTGGAGGGTTCGACCCGTCGGTGGGAGGCCGACGCGCAAGCGATGCGGGCGGCGCTCGTCGTCCACGACAAGGTGTTGCGCACGGCGATCGAGGCGTATGACGGGTTCTTGTTCAGCCACACGGGCGACGGTTTCGTGGCGGCCTTCGCGTCGCCGATGTCCGCCGTGAACGCCGCGATCGACGCGCAACGGGAGTTGCAGTTGCCGGTGCGAATTGGATTGGCAACCGGCGAGGCCGAGCTGCGAGACGGGGACTACTTCGGAACGGTGCTCAATCGAGCCGCACGAGTGATGGCCGCCGGGCACGGCGGTCAGATCCTGTTGGCCGAGTCGACGGCGGGTCTGCTGACCGGGGTTGATCTGGTGGATTTGGGGCCGCGGCGGTTGAGGGATCTCCCGACCCCGGTGCAGGTGTTCCAGGTTCAAGCGGAGGGCCTGCGCACGGAGTTTCCGTCGTTGCGGGCACTGGATGCGCGTCCGGGGAACCTGCGGGCTGCGGTCACCAGCTTCATCGGGCGCGAGTCCGAGGTCGCCGAAGTTCAAACCGCGGTGAAGGCTCATCGGTTGGTGACGTTGACCGGGGTGGGTGGGGTCGGCAAGACGCGCCTGGCGTTGGAGGTCGCGGCGCGTCTCGTCGATGAATTCCGTGACGGGGTCTGGTTTTTCGAACTGGCCTCGGTCGCCGATCCGGCGGCGGTGCCCGACGCTGTGGCCGCGGTGCTGGGCATCACCCAGCAGCGGGGGAAAAGCGTGGCTGACAGTGTCGCGGCCGCGTTGGAGGGCAGAGTCCGGTTGTTCGTGTTCGACAACTGCGAGCATGTGCGCGACGCGGCGGCCGATCTGGTCGAGGCCATCCTGGCCCGCTCGGCGACCGTGACGATTCTGGCCACCAGCCGGGAAGGATTGGGGGTCGCCGACGAGCAACTGTGGCTGGTGCCCTCGCTGGATGTCGGCGCGGGAATCGACTCAGCCGCAGTCAATCTGTTCGTCGAACGTGCCCGTAGCGTTGCCTCGCGCTTCTCTGTGGCCAACGCTGACGAGGCCGGAGCGGTCGTCGAAATCTGCCGCCGCCTCGACGGGATACCCCTGGCGATCGAGTTGGCTGCCTCGCGGATGGCGTCGATGACGGCAAGCGAGGTGCGGGATCGTCTCGATCAGCGGTTCCGGCTGCTGGTCGGGTCACGGCGCGGACTGGAACGCCACCACACGCTGCGCCACGCTGTGCAGTGGTCCTACGACCACCTCGACGACGCCGAGAAGGAGCTGCTGGAGCGGTGTTCGGTGTTCGCCGGTGGATTCGACCTCCAAAGCGCCTGCGCGGTGGTCCGATCCGATGATCCCGACGACTACGCCATCCTGGATCTGCTGGATGCTCTGGTCCACAAGTCGCTGGTCGTCGCCGACCGATCAGCGGGGCGGACCCGGTTTTCGATGCTCGAGACGATCCGCCAGTTCGCCGAGGACCAACTCGTCGCCCGTGGTGTGGCCGAGGAGGTCCGGGCCGCCCATGCCTGGTACTTCGCCGAGCGGGCAACCGACATCTTCCCCGTATGGGACAGCCCCCGCCAGCGGGAGGCCTACGACTGGTTCACCGCCGAGTTGGCCAATGTGCGCACCGCGTTCCGGTGGGCCGCCGACCACGGCGACCTGGACGTGGCCGCACCTATCGCCACGTACTCGACGCTACTGGGCATAATGGTCGAAAATTACGAACCCATTTCCTGGACCGAAGAGCTCATCGAGCCCGCCCGGGCCGTCGCCCATTCCCGGCTGGCGGGTCTGTACGTGATGGCAACTAATTGCTGGATGGTCGGACGCGTCGAGGAGGCCGTCGGCTACAGCGAAGCCGGCCAGATGGTCCTCGTCAGCGGCCACAACGCGGTGCCGCCCGGTTTCGAGAGCTGGCTTGCCGGTGTATTCAACATGATCGGCCAGGCTGAGCGGACTATAGAGTGGTGCCGCGGCCTGCTTGCACGCGATCCCGACCCTTTCGCAGTTACCAGGGCGTCCCTGGTCGTCGCACTGATGAGGGCCGGTTCCCATGCCGAGGCGATGGGCGCCGCGAAGGACGTGATCGACGCCGCAGTGGTCATCCCGAACCCATGGGCGCGTTCATGGGCTTTTCTGATCTATGGCATGGCTTGCTGCGACGCCGATCCCCTCCGCTCACGTGATGCGATGCGCCGCGGCCTGGTGCTCGCTCAAGACAGCGGTAACCGCTACAGCGAAACCCACTTGGCAAACATCCTCGGTCGACTCGAGGCCCAACACGGCGACCCGCTGGCCGCGCTCGATTACCTCACGCTGGCCATCCGCAACTACCACGACTCAGGCAACGCCACTGTGATCCATGTCCCCCTGGCGGTGCTCGCCTCTCTCTTGGACCGTCTAGAGCGATATGAACCGGCCGCGACTATCGGCGGCTTTGCGTTCAATTCCCTTACCGCGGCGTGGATCCCTGAGATCGCCAGAGCGATCACCCACCTCCGCGATGTCCTCGGCGACCAGACCTACGAATCCCTTGCCCGCAACGGCGAGACGATGACCACCGCCGCGATGGCGACCTACGCCTATGACCAAATCGATCAGGCCCGAACAGAACTCGAACGCCCCAGCTGAATGCCCGCTCAGGAGCGAAGGCGCTCGGCGAGAGGGTAGGGGTGCAAAGTCTGTCCGAGCGCCGTACCCGCACCCCAAGGGCCGACGTGCCGGACGGGATGGCCCAGTACTGGAACGCGCACGACTGGGCCACCATCGGCCCGGCGGGTTCGGGCGTCAACGAGGTCCAGCAGCTCACGGTCCACGGGTATTCGACGACCGGGACGTTCACGCTGTCCTTCAACGGCCGGGAGACCCGCCCGATCAGCGGCCACCCGACCGCCGGCGAGATCGAGGACGCGCTGACCAGGCTGATCGGCATCGGGACAAAGGACGTGGCGGTGGCGGACCTCGGCAATAGATGTACCAGATCAGGGTTTCAGTGTGGACATCCAAGTTTTGCAGCATCTTTCGAGAAGCTGAGAACGCTAGTTGTGCGACTACTAGGCGGCAGATCATGTGGCCGCGGTTCACAGTGATTAGGGCGACGAAGGTGCCTTCCATGCCCAGCCGGGCAGCCGTTGGAGTCGCTGTTGGCGATCGGCATCGAGGTTGCCTTTGGCGTATCTGGCGCGTTGGCTTCTGACCCATGTACCAAGCCGGTAGCCATCGACCATGGAGGACTGGGGCACGCGGGCGTCACCGTTTCGTTCGACGTACTCTAGGAGTCGGCTGAAACCCTCCTCCCACCATTCGGCGCGTGCGTCCCATGTCCAACCGGCTAGGCCTTGTAGGCGGTGATCGCGGCCCGCGTCCAGGGTGCCTCGGGTGTGTTTCCCGCGTTGAAAGTTGACCCACACACCGAGTTGGTAGCCATCGACCACATAGGAGTAAGGGACGCGGGCGTCACCGTTGCGTTCGACGTACTCCTGGAGTCGGCTGAAATTCTCCTCCCACAGGTCGATGGTCCCAACCCACGTCCAACCGGGCACCTCCCCAAGCCGGCGCTCACGATCAGCGTCGAGGTTGCCGTTGACGTAGTTAGCACGTTGCTTAGAGACCCACCTACCGAGCCAATAGTTACCGATCCTGCAGGACTGGGGAACTCGGGCGTGACCGTGCGTTTCAACGTATTG
Organism: Mycobacterium sp.; assembly: GCF_052143115.1. Taxonomy (GTDB): domain Bacteria; phylum Actinomycetota; class Actinomycetes; order Mycobacteriales; family Mycobacteriaceae; genus Mycobacterium. Next base: position 61,098 of record NZ_JBKQTQ010000121.1, on the reverse strand, counting down.
CAGAAGCTTGCTGAAGCCCTCTTCCCATAGGTCGTCGACGGCGTTCCACGTCCAGCCGGGCACCTCGCGAAGCCGACGTTCACGATCAGCGTCAAGAGCACCTTTAGCGTGGTTTTGGCGTTGCCTCAGGACCCACCCATCGAGCCGGTAGCCATCGACCCGGCACGACCTCGGTACCCGGGCGTCACCGTGCTTTTCAACGTATTGCAGAAGCTTGCTGAAGCCCTCTTCCCACTTGTCGGTGTGCGGGTCCCAGCTCCAGCCCGGCAGCTCCTGAAGCTGCTGTTGGCGCTGGCCGTCAAGGCTTTCTTTGCCGCGGTTGCGTTGGTTATGGACCCATTCGCCGAGCCGGTAGCCATCGACCTCATACGACCGCGGGATGCGCGCGTCACCATGCTCTTCGACGTATGCCAACAGGCGGTTTAAAGACTGGTCCCACAGGTCGCCGACGGCGTCCCACGTCCAGCCGGGCACGCCCTGAAGCCGACGCTCGCGATCAGCCTCGAGAGTGCCTTTGGCGTGCTTGGTACGTTGTGCATTCACCCATGCACCGAGTGCGTACCCGTCGACCTTGCAGGAGTGTGAAATTCTGGCGTCGCCGTGGCGTTCGACGTAATGCCGGAGTCGGTTGAAGCCCTCCTCCCACCAGTCGGCGCGGGGATCCCATGTCCACCCGGGTAACTCTCGAAGCCGACGCTCACGATCAGGCTCGAGGATTCCTCTGTCGTAATTATCACGTTGCCTCTGGACCCAGGCACCGAGCCGGCAGCGACCGACGGTGTAGGGCTGCGGAACGCGGGCGTGACGGTTCTGCTCCACGTATTCCAAGAGTCGGCGGAACCTTTCCTCCCACCACTCGGCGTGGGGATCCCATGTCCACCCTTTTAGGCCTTCGAGCCGACGTTGGCGGTCGGCATCAAGGGTGCCCCTGTCGTGGAAGCCGCGTTGGTTGGTGACCCACAAACCGAGGCGGTAGCCATTCGCTGTGTAGGACTGCGGGACGCCGGCGTGACCGTGGACCTTAACGAACTTTTCCATTTGCCCGAACCACTGCTCCCAGGAGGCAGTGGTTTGTTTGACCAGGCGAACATCGAAGGCACCCGCGAAGTCTGCGTTCACCTTGACGGGAATGTCGAAGTGAATCTTGTCCGGGAGTTGGAGCCGACCGCCCTTCTTGCCCAACGCCCTGCGCAGCTCGTCGAGCTGCTCACCCAGTTCCTCATCGTGGGCGCGGAGTGCTTTTATGACATCCCACACCGGCTTGAACACCGAACTGTCCAAGGCGGTTTCGGGGTCCGCGTCAGTGTCGATGAACACCGGGATCACAATGGTGCCGATGGACTTGTCCTCGGACTTGCGGATCGCACGCCCGACCGCCTGAACGATGTCCACCTCTGATCGACGCGGGTCGACGAACGCGACCCCGTCCAGGGTCGGAACGTCCACGCCCTCCGCTAAACAGCGGGCGTTGGCGAGGAGTCCCCGGTCGTCATCGTCGAGACATCCGAGGTGCTGGAGCAGGACATACCGGTCACCGGCGGGCATCTCGCCCGAGGCGTACCGGGACCACAGGTCGCCCTTCGGGCGCTGCCGGGCGGGCATCCACGCCAGCACGTCTTCCAAGGAGGCGGCGAACTCCCGTGCCCGTGCGACCCGCGAATGGAACGAGATGACCCGGTGCAGGTCGTACTTCCGCATGGCTTTCGCCAGACCGATCTGACCCGCCAGGGTGGTGGCGTCGGTGACCTCCACCCCGTCCAGGGTCACGAAGGCACCGCGCTCAGCCCACTCTCGATAGGTGGCGTCATCGACACCGATGATCGCGACCTGGTAGTCGGTCAGCAGGTCGCGCTTGATCGCCTCTCCGAAGGTCAGCGTGTGAAAGACGGTGCCGAACTTGGTCTCGTCGTCCATCGAGGCGACCTCGTAGTCGGCGTCCTGGGCGGCTTTGAGAACCCGTCCGGTGAAGTAGCGGGGAGTCGCCGTCATGAACAGCCGCCGCTTGGCTTTGATCTCCACAGGGTCGAGAACCGTGGCGAAGTCCGACGACACAGGTCCGGCGCACCGGTGCGCCTCGTCCGCGATCACCAGGTCGAAGGCAGGCACCCGACCTAGCGTGAACGCCTTAGCGATCTGAGGCGACGATTGGTAGGTGGCGAACACGACTCGGGGACCGGACGGTTGCCCCAGAAACGCCGCGATCTCCTCGGGGTCAGTCGTGACGGGAACCCCGAGGTCGCTGGTGTGCGACAGCGCCACGTCGTCGCCTGCGTTGGCAACCGTGTCATCGGAGCAGACAGGCAGCGACGCGAACTCCGTGGTGCAGTTGGCTCGCCACACATTTAACGTCTGCTTCAGCAGCGATAAGGACGGCACCAGGATAAGGGACCGATCTGCAGCCAGCTTCTCGCGGATGAACAGCGCCGTCAGTGTCTTACCCGTCCCGCACGCCATGATGAGCTGCCCGCGTTCCGCCGAGTCGAACCCCTTGACCACCTTCTTGATCGCCTCGCGCTGGTAGTCGTGCGGGCGGGCACGTTTGCGCGGCCGCGCGGGACGCAGTGCCCTCGGCGACGCAGGCCAGTCCACATGGGCGGCCTCGAGGTCGTTGAGCCGGAAGAAGGTGACGCGCTTCTCCTGATCCTGGATCGTGCGCTCGCCTATGCGGTCGATGAGGTTGGTCGTGGCGATCAACATGCGGTAGGTGAACACCTTGCGGCCCGACTCGGCCAGGAATTTGTTTATGTCACGCTTGGTAACCCGATAGGCCGGGTTGTACGCCTTGGCTTGGATCGCCCACAAGTGTCCAGTGCGGTCCTCAGCGACCAAGTCGATCCCGGCGTCGCTGCCCCATCGCCCCTCGGGGCCAGGGGGCCACTCGTCCCACAGCCAGACGCGGCGAAGTTCATGTTTGTAGACCGGGTCGTTGGTCAGGAACCACTTGCAGATGCGCTCGAACTGCTTGCCCTTGACGCGGTCGTCGGTATCGAGCTGGTTGAACAAATCAGCGAATGCCCCCACACTCGCGGATGCTAGAGGACAGCGGCGTCATCCTGGAGCGATTCGCCGAGGGTGGACCGAGATCGCCGTCGTCGGACGACGCTGCCGGGTGTACGGACATCGCCGAAATTGGACAGCAGAAAGATCGGCCCGAGGATCGGGGTTGCGGGGCCATATTTTCCCAAAACCCGTACCGGCAAAGACGTCGCCGGGACGGTCGGTCACGGCGCCGCCGGCAGAGATTCAACCCCACCCCTCCCGACTTCCGTTTCTACTCAACAACTTTCAGGCTCAACGGCGACCGGGGACGCGCTGATCACACGCCGGATGGTCAGTCTGGTTTTGTCGCCAGGTCTGTTCTTAGGCGGGTGATGCTCAAGCACGTGTTGCGGATGGAAAACACCTGTTCAGTCCAGGGCTTAACCCGATTGGCCTGGGGCTGGTGATTAGTTCGTTGGACGTCAGTGGCGGCGGTACCGTACGTGCCGTCCGATTTTGGCGCTCCTGGGACCTTGGCCGGTGTACCGCCATTCGTAAAGTGTTTTGACGGGTAGCCGCAGGATGGCGGCAACGTCATTAATGTCAAGTAGCTCTGTCATATATTCACCTATTCGGGGGGTTCTGGGGGTGGGATTGTGGAGCGGCGAAAGTGCCGGGGTAAGGGATTTACACGGGCCACCGGGTTAACGTGGCTCAGCGTGGCGTCTAGGGGCCATTACGGGGCACGGTCAAACGGGGCCGCCGCGAACCTGACCAGCCGCTCAACCTCGCTCAGACTTAACGCAATGGTGCGCGGCCCACGAATCACAACCCCGCCACCGGGGCGGCGCTGAACAATCAACGGTCCACGCCCATCATCGCTGATATCAGAATAATCATTCACAAACGCTCCTCTAATTCGTCGGACTGCCGTTTTTGGGCGGCGCGCTGGTCCGCTTTACGTCGACGGTCAGCTTCCCGCTGCTCGTCGCGTTTCCTCAGCTCCTCGGCGCTGGTCTGCCACGACTGGTAAACCTCCGCGATCCGGTAATTCCCAGCATCGTCACACTCAATAACGCCAACCTCAACCAGGCGGGGGATGTGCTTGGTTTCCGCAACCATTTCCGCCTCGTCGGGCTTAAAAACCCCGTCCGACACCAGGGACACGGACCAGACCAACAGGTTGGTGAACGCCCTAAACTCGTCGCCGGTTAGACAACGTTGGAGGCGTCGGTCTGTCAGCATCGCGTACTGTAGTCGGGTGTCTAAAGATGTTTTAATCAATTCAATATTCCGTTTCGTAATCGTTTCTGCTCGGCCTCCTAGCCGAACCTTTCCTGTTCCTGTCCTAGCCTGTCCTTAGCCTTTGCTATCCTGTCCCTGTCCTGTCCTCTCCTAGGCAGTCCGCGTGACATCCTGCGGACAGTCACGTGGACATCCTGCGGACAAGAAACTTGAGGGAATTACGCGCTAACGCGCGGCATGGAAGAGGCGAATGGTCGGGGGTTGCGGTCAAGTTTCACCTTTGCGCACAGGGGCCTATTCCAGTCTCCTGCCGACGTACGGTGACACCCGAAATAGCACGCCGTTCGCGACGCGGTCATATTCCTCATGGAAACGCTCGAACAAATCGAAATAGCTCCTAGCTGTGTCCGGGTCCAGGTCGTCCAGGCTGGCTATTTTTCTCGCGCATCGAATCGCCGATTTCAGATGGTCAAGGAAAGCGCCCAGTTCGTCCAGGTCGGTGCGAGGGGCGGCCGTGGGAGGTGAATCGGCGCGTGGCTCCGGCTTCGGTGTGTTGTTGTAGGTCTTGCCGTCCGGGCCGGTGACCGCTCGCGGTGCAGTTGGGGAATTCTCCCCACCTGCTTTGGCTAGGTCGGATCGCACGGTGTTCTTGTCCACGCCCGTGACCGCCCCGATAGCCCGGTTGGACATACCCGACTCGGCAAGCCCTGTCACCACTGCCCGGCGCTCCTCGATCGGCAACTTGAATCCACCAAGCTCGCAGTCGCACCACTCAGCCCACGAGTCGTAACCCATCGGGAGCCAGATGCGACCGAAGTAGGCGCGTTTCACATCTTCGGCGGGGAAAGCTTTCACCCATGTTCGGATGCGGCCGGTGATCTTGGTGGCCTCATCTTCGGTCAGGTCGACAATCTCGGCGTTGACCACCGGCTCGACGGTCACACCGCTCCCCCAACCCTGCGACCCAACGCCAACACCTCGGCCCGGTCCAGCCGGATTAGTCGCGGGCCGACGCGGTAGGCGGTCAGTCGGCCTTCTGCGATCCAGCGCCGGATGGTTTTCGGGTCCACGCCGTGAAACTCGGCGGCCTGCCTGATACTGGGGCGTGGCGGCAGGTTTGCCGCGTGTGTCTGGTTTTGCATGGACAAATCGAACCACCGACTCGCGAAACGTCCCGGAACTCAAAAGGGGGCACACCCCCCATCGAAGCCCTCAGAGCCCACAAAAACCGAGGTCAGACCGATCAGACCGATTGTGCAACTCCACCTCGTTGTTGATCACCTCGGTGCAGAACGGCAGGTCAGCCGGTCTATGCGGTTTCGGCCCCCGGCTTGGTGTTCAGAGAATCAGCAACACTAGCCGTACCCGCAGGTCGTGTTGGTGACAACCTTGCTCACCAGCGCGGGGCAGGCAATGTTGAAGTTCTAGGCGATGTACTTGTAGTACCCAAATCCCCGCGAGGGTGCGCTAGGGGTGCAAAGGTCCATGGAATATAAAAAGGTCAGAGGGCGAAAATACCCTCTGACCTGCGGGGTGAGTGACGGGACTCGAACCCGCGACATTCAGGATCACAACCTGACGCTCTACCAGCTGAACTACACCCACCATTGCCGCCAGCCGGACCCGTAAGGCGACAGGCAGCAGCGTCGATACTAGCGGTTCGGGCCCTCGGCGGCCGAATCGATTCCCTCCGGCGTGGCCGCTTCATCGCCGAGCTCGACGGCTACCGCGGCAATGTCGCTGGTGGCAGGGCCCGGCGGCGGCACGAACGCGGTGCGCCGGTAGTATTGCAGTTCGCGGATGGATTCGTGAATGTCGGCCAGCGCCCGGTGCGCCAGCCCCTTGGCCGGCTGGCCGTAGTAGATACGCGGGTACCAGCGGCGGCACAGCTCCTTGATCGAGCTCACATCGATCATCCGGTAGTGCAGAAACGAGTCCAGGGCAGGCATATCGCGGGCAATGAATCCACGGTCGGTGGCGATCGAGTTGCCGGCCAGTGGCGCCGTTTTAGCTTGTTTGACGTGCTCACGGATGTAGTCGAGCACCATCGTCTCCGCGGCCGCGACATCCACGGTGGATGCCCGCACCTCCTCGATCAGGCCCGAGCGGGTGTGCATCTCGGTGACCACATCGATCATCGACGACAACGCCGCGTCGTCGGCGTGGATCACCACGTCGACGCCATCGCCAAGAACGTTCAGGTCAGCATCGGTGACCAGGGCGGCGATCTCGATCAACTTGTCCGAGCGCAGGTCCAGCCCGGTCATCTCGCAGTCAATCCACACCAGTTCGTCCCGCACAGACTTCACAGTAGGCAAAGTTAGCTGGCAGACCTGCAGCCACCCCGTCGAGGCGCCGCAGCAAGTAAGGTCATGCGTTGTCGGTACTACGACCAACAGGGGAGGCGGACGTCAGATGAGCTCCGATTCGACACCGGCCAGCGCATCGCCAACGTCGCCAGCGCAGGAGATCGCCAAAGGTTATGCCTTTCAGGGCCACGCCCTGGAGTTGGGCACGGTCGTCGTCGACGGCACGACCGACCCGGCCGCGCAGATCCGCATCCCGCTGGCCACTGTCAACCGGCACGGTTTGGTAGCCGGAGCGACCGGCACCGGCAAGACCAAGACGCTGCAGGTGATCGCCGAGCAGCTGTCGGCCGCGGGCGTGCCGGTGCTGATGGCCGACGTCAAGGGCGACTTGTCCGGCCTCTCGCGGCCCGGCGACAGCAACGACAAGATCACCGCGCGCGCCAAGGAAACCGGCGATAACTGGGAGCCGAGCGCATTCCCCGTGGAGTTTTTGTCGCTGGGCACCAAAGGCATTGGTGTTCCGGTGCGCGCCACCATCGCCAGCTTCGGACCCATCCTGCTGTCAAAAGTGTTGGGGCTTAATAGCACCCAGGAGTCGACGCTGGGCCTGATCTTCCACTGGGCCGGCCAGAAAAACTACGAGCTGTACAACCTGGCGGACTTGCGGGCGGTGATCAGCCACCTGACCAGTGACGAAGGCAAGGCCGATCTGAAGGATTTGGGCGGCGTTTCCGCGCAAACCGCGGGCGTCATCCTGCGTGCTCTGGTCAACCTGGAAGCCGAAGGCGCCGACACCTTTTTCGGTGAGCCGGAACTCGATCCCAACGACCTGTTGCGGCTCGACGACAAAGGCCGAGGGATCATTTCGCTGCTGGAACTCGGCGACCAAGCCGCGCGCCCGGTGCTGTTCTCCACCTTCTTGATGTGGGTGCTGTCCAACCTCTTCACGAACCTGAAAGAGGTCGGCGACGTTGACAAACCCAAGCTGGTCTTCTTCTTCGACGAGGCACACCTGTTGTTCACCGATGCGTCGAAGGCGTTTCTGGAACAAGTCGAGCAGACCGTCAAGCTGATCCGCTCTCGGGGCGTTGGGGTGTTCTTTTGCACCCAGTTGCCCACCGACGTGCCCAACGAAGTGCTGTCGCAGTTGGGTGCGCGGATCCAGCACGCGCTGCGCGCGTTCACTCCCGATGACCAGAAGGCGTTGACCAAAACCGTTCGCACCTACCCGAAAACCGATGTCTACGATCTGGCTTCGGCGTTGACGTCGCTGGGCATCGGCGAAGCCGTCGTCACCGTGCTATCCGAGCGTGGCGCGCCGACCCCGGTCGCGTGGACCAAGCTGCGCTCACCGCGCTCGCTGATGGCCGCCATCGGCGATGACGCGATCGGCGACGCGGCCAAACGCAGCTCGTTGTACGGCAAATACGGCACGACCAAAGACTCGGAATCGGCCTCGGAGAAACTGCAAGCCAAAAAGGAGCAGGACGCCCCGGCCGGTCAGCCCGCAGAAGCCAAGAAGCCCGGCCGGTGGAAGCGGTTCGTGAATAGCCGCGGCTTCCAGACCTTCCTCAGGGCGCTCGGTACTGAGCTCATCCGCAGCATGTTCGGCGGCAGCGGGCGTCGCCGTCGATAGGTCAGCCGCCCATCTTTTTGTAGAAACTTCCGACGATCGGCGCGACGATAGCGCGCGGGGCGTATTGACTCGCCACCGACATCGCCTTGGACGTCACGCCGGGCACGACGCGCATCTTGTTGCGCGCCAAGGCATCTAGCGACTTCTGTGCGGTGTACTCGGTGGAGATCCACAGGAAATCGGGCACCAGCTTCTCGACGATCGAGGCTTCGGCCGGGTCCGGTAGCTCGGTGCGCACCGGGCCGGGTGCCAGCAGCGTGACGTGCACACCGGACCTTCGCAGTTCACCGCGCAAGGATTCGCTGAACGTGTTCACGAACGCCTTAGTGGCCGCATAGGTCGCGTTGAACGGGATCGGTGAATTGCCTGCCGCCGAACCGGAAATCAAGATGCCGCCGGCCTTGCGCTCGATCATGCCCGGCAGCACCGCCAGCACCAGATCGTGCACGGCGATCGCGTTCAGTTGCACCTGGGCCTTTTCCGTCGCCGCGTCACGCGTCGAGACCGGTCCGAAGGTCGCGGTGCCCGCGTTGGCACACAGGATCGAGATGTCGCGGGTGGCCAACTCGTCGGTCAGTTTTGCGCGTTCCGCCGCATCGGCGAGATCGGCCGGTCGTACTTCGACAGCGACTCCGTATTTGTCGGTCAGGCGGCCCGCGATGTCGGTGAGGATATCCTCGCGCCGCGCGGTGATGATCAGGCTGTGGCCGCGGGCGGCCAGCTCGGTGGCCAGTGCTTCGCCGATGTTTTGCGAGGCTCCGGTGACAACGGCGCGAGCGTCGGGGCTGGGCGCGGGTACTGGCATCCGCCAATGGTAGACATGCGAGCATGAGCAACCCGGGATCGGGTTCGCGCAGATCCGAGCGATCCCGGGTGCTGACGTGGGCACTGTGGGACACCGGTGCTGCCGGCCTGAGCGCGATCGTGGTGACCTTCGTGTTCTCGGTCTATCTCACCGGTGCCGTCGCCAAGGGCTTGCCGGGTGGCGTCCCACCGGCGAGTTGGCTGGGTCGCGCGCTGGGGATCGCCGGGCTGACTGTTGCGCTCCTGGCGCCGCTGATCGGCGTGTGGGTGGAGGATCCGCATCGGCGGCGCACGTCCCTGACCGTGTTGACCGGTCTGACGGTGGCGCTGACGAGCGCGATGAGCCTGATCCGCGAGCAACCGCAGTATTTCTGGCTGGGGTTGGCGCTGCTGGCGGCTACTGCGGCGTCCGGCGATCTGGCCACCGTCCCGTATAACGCGATGCTGCGCCAGCTGTCGACTCCGGAGAACTCAGGCCGGATCTCCGGATTCGGCTTGGCGGCGGCATACGTCGGTAGCGTCATGCTGCTGCTGGTGGTCTATTTCGGTTTCATCTCCGGCAAGGGCGTTGCCCGCGGGTTGTTGCACTTGTCCGCCGGCGACGGCATGAACGTCCGGTTGGCGATGCTGCTTGCCGCCGGGTGGTTCGCGGTCTTCGCGTTGCCGCTGCTGCTGACCGCCCACCTGCTGCCTTCCGTCGTCGAGGTCGCCCGCCTCGAGGGGGGCATGCTGGCCGGTTACCGCAAGCTGTGGTCGGATCTAACGGCCGAATGGCACCGGGATCGCAACCTGGTCTATTACCTGGTGGCCAGCGCGCTGTTTCGGGACGGGCTGACGGGCGTGTTCACCTTCGGCGGCGTGCTCGGTGTCAATGCGTACGGCATCTCACCGGCCGAAGTGCTGATATTCGGCGCGGCCGCGAGTGTGGTGGCGGCGGTGGGCGCCGTGCTCGGCGGGCTGTTAGACGACCGCATCGGATCCAAGCCGGTGATCGTCGGATCACTGGCCAGCATCATCGCAGTGGGACTGACCTTGGTGGCGCTGTCAGGTCCCCGGTTGTTCTGGATCTGCGGACTGCTGTTGTGCCTGTTTATCGGGCCGGCGGTGTCGTCTGCGAGGACGCTGCTGTTGCGTATGTCGGGAGAGGGCAAGGAAGGTGTGGCCTTCGGCCTCTACACGATGACCGGACGCGCGGTGTCGTTCGTGGCGCCATGGCTCTTTTCGGTCTTCGTCGACGTGTTCGGCGCCGTCCGCGCCGGAATGGGCGGCCTATGTCTGGTCATGGGCGTCGGGCTGGTGGGCATGCTGATGGTGCGCGCCCCGCACCGAACCCTCACGGCCGACGCGGGTTGAGCCCGGTTCAGCCTGATCCGTTGCAGACCGTCAGGCCGGCGCCGGTGCGCTGGCTGACCTCGACCCCGTCCACAGTCACCGAACAGGTGACATCGTGGCCGATGTTGATGATTGTGATGTTGGGTTGCCGGCTGCCCGAATCCGGCAGGCTGACTTCCTTGCTCCACGGCAGCGCGACGTTGAATTCGGTCTGCATCATCCCGTCGTTGTCCACGTAGGTGATGCTGATCGCGCGGCCTTCGCCGGTGACGTTGTAATCCACGGTCTGCATCGCGCTGGCGTTCGCCGGCGGACTGGATTCGGTGCTGGATGGCTCGGAAGTGGCGGCGGGCGGCAAGGGCGACGTCGGTGCCGTCGACGCCGGGTTGGATGAACTCGGCATCTCCGGCAGTGGTGGCACCGCGGTTTGCTTCCTGGCCGTGCCATTGGCGATCACCAATGCGATGACCAGTCCAGCAACCAGCAGCACCGCCGCGGCAGCGACGATCCACAACCAGCGCGGTGCTTTCGGTCGCCTGGGTTCGGGTTCTTCTATCAGTTGATCCGTCGGAGGCTGACCGTGCAGCCAGTACTGGGGAATCTTCTCGGTCGGGTTCGTCGCGTTCGTGTTGGGTGATGAGCCGGGGTAATACGGGGGCGGGTAGAACGACTGCCCGCTGTAGGCCGGGTCGACGTACTGCGGATAAGGCTGACGGATTCGTCGGGTTTCCTCGGTCCCCTCGTGAGCCGAACCGGCGTGCTCGGACCGACGTGGATCGCTCATACCCACCTCATGCGTGCAGGGTACCTAAAGCACGACGCCCGCTGCCGAGACATCCGCTGAGCTGCCGGGATCCGTACTCGCTGTCCGTTTATCAGATTGCTGTTAGGCGAAGCGCCGCCGGTGCGCTGTCGGGCACGATCGGATTGTGCGGCCGAACCGGCGAAATCCGCTGATAAGTGGACTCCAGTGGAGGACGTGGGTCGGGTTCGCCCTTGTTGGGCCAGAGTGCGACCGCCCGTTCCGATAGCGCGGTGATGGTGAGGGCGGGGTTAACGCCCAGGTTGGCCGTGATCGTCGAGCCATCAATGATGTGTAGGCCGGGATACCCGTATAGCCGCTGATACGCGTCGACGACGCCCGTTGCCGGCGAATCTCCGAGGGGGCAGCCGCCGATGAAATGCGCGGTGCTCGGTCGGTTGACGATGTCGAAGTACCAGCCGCGCGGGTCACCATCGATCTTTGCGGCAGCACGTCGGGCTACGTCATTGCCGACCGGATTCCAGTTCGGATTGGGCGCGCCCACTCCCTGTCGGGAGGTCATCATCGCGCCGAACAGGCCGCGTTTGAGGTAGGTGGTCAGCGAATTGTTCAAATCCTGCATCACAAGCAGCGATATTGATCTCTCCGAAGCTCTCCGAGCGTTGAAGGAGCGGGCGAATGCGGTCGGATGGCGCAGATTTGTCAGCACCCATTTGGCGAGGCGGTGTCGGTCGCCGTCGACCAGGGTCGTGGTCAGTAGGAATGCCCAGTTGCTGCCCTTGCCAACGCGGAAGGCTTCGATGTGTGTGTTCGCGTCGGGGTGGATCGATGACGTCCCGGCCACACCGTGGGCCAGATCCGTGCGGGTTCGCGAGGTAGCCAGAAGGCTGACCTCGGAGTTGGTCCGCGCCAGTTCACCCAACCGCGCCGATATCCGGGGTAGTGATCCATTGGCCCGCAGTCGATGGAGCAGGTTTTGCGTGCCGAGCGCGGCAGCGGAGAACACCACCTGATCGGCGCGCCAGGTCTGGTGTTGTTTGCGAACCCACCGTCCAGTGTGGACGGTTTCAACCTGGTATCCGCCGGCAGGCGATTCATGGACGTCGACGACAGTTGTCATCGGGTGGACCTGCGCGCCAGCCTTTTCCGCGAGGTACAAGTAGTTGCTTTCGAGGGTGTTCTTGGCGTCGTGCGCGCATCCGTTGATGCAGCGCCCACAGAAGACGCAGCCGGCACGGTCTGGTCCGATGCCGCCGAAGTACGGGTCGGAAACCGTCTTGCCGGGCTCGCCGAAGAACACGCCCACCTTGGTCGGGTGAAACGTCTCGGCGACACCCAAATCGTCTGCGATCGATTTGAAGACGTCATCTGCGGGCGTCAACCTCGGATTCGTCGCAACGCCGAGCATCCGCTTGGCCTGGTCATAATACGGCGCTAATTCGGCCTTCCAGTCCGCGATCGAGGACCATTGGGGATCGTTGTAGAACTTCTCCGAGGGTTCGTAGAGGACGTTGCCGTAGATCAGCGAACCGCCACCCACGCCCGCAGCAGACTGAATAACGACATTCTTCAAAACGGTGAGCTGCAGAGGGCCAGTGAGGCCGAAACGAGGCTGCCACAGGGTCTTCCGCATAGGCAGACTGTCGGGCGGGTAGTCCTCCGGCCGCCAGCGCGCTCCCTGCTCGAGCACGCCGACGCGATATCCCTTCTCGCTCAGGCGAAGAGCGGTAACCGAGCCGCCGAAACCCGACCCGATCACGATCACGTCATACTCGGGACTCATCGAAGTCCTCTCGCAAGCTGTATGAAGGCCATCGATCGACAGCGATCGAGCGTTAGCAGGTTGACGCTGAGAATAGGCCTCCGAACCGGCTCCGCACGCGAAAATCGCGCGCGTGACTGTCAGGAAGCGCCGACGGCCAACGCGGCAAGCGTCATCGCCCGCATCACCGCCCGTGACCGCGCCGCCCTGCCGTCGGCGGGCTTCAGGCTGTGTGGAGTCGAGTTGAGTAGCCCGAACACGGCGTGTGCCATCAGCCGGGCGTCGGCCTCGGCGAGCGCCGGTTCGAGCTCACGGAGCACTGCCACCCAGACCTCTACGTACTGGCGCTGTGCGCGGCGCACCTGGCGTTGGGCCGCTGCCGGCAGATGGGCGAGGTCGCGGTCCTGAATCCGGATGAGATCCGGTTCACCCAGCGCGAAGTCAAGGTGGAAGTCGATCAAGCCGTCGAGCGCCGTGGCCGCGTCGGCTTCGCGGGACCGGACCTCGCGTGCGCCGGCGAGCAACCGGGTGCTGATGCCGACCAACAACTCGACCAGCAGCGACTCTTTGTTGGGGAAGTGCCGGTAGATCGCCGGGCCGCTGACACCCGCTGCGGCGCCGATGTCGTCCAGCCGCACGGCAAGAAATCCGCGTTCGGCAAACAGCCGCTCAGCTGACGACAACAGTTGCAAGCGTCGGTCTGATTTGCGCCGACTTCGGCGATTCGGCCCCTCAGTCTGACCGTTGCGATCACTGTGGTCGGCCGGAGCAGACACTGCCATGACGGCCTCCCTCGACAACTCGTGCTGGACAGTTCGGTTAATCGCCACTAACATATCACGAGTTAGTGATCATTAACCGAAATTGGCGTGTGTAAACGATGACCTCTCCGGCGGAAAACCGCGACGCGCACCGCGCGCTTGTCGCGCAGCTGCGCGAGAAGCTGGCCACGGCCGCCCTTGGTGGCCCGGAACGAGCCCGCACACGCCACGTCGACCGCGGCAAACTGCTGCCGCGTGACCGAGTTGACGGCCTGCTCGACCCCGGCAGTCCCTTGCTCGAGATCGCTCCGCTTGCCGCCGACGGGATGTACGACGACGAATGCCCGGGGGCTGGCATCATCACCGGTATCGGCAGGATCTCCGGTCGCGAATGCATGATCGTAGCCAACGATGCGACGGTCAAAGGCGGTACCTACTACCCGATTACGGTCAAGAAGCACCTGCGCGCGCAAGAGATTGCCGGGCAGAATCGGCTGCCCTGCATCTACCTCGTCGACTCCGGTGGCGCGTTCCTGCCCCGCCAAGACGAGGTGTTTCCCGACCGCGAGCATTTCGGCCGGATCTTCTACAACCAGGCCAAACTCAGCTCCGAGGGCATCCCGCAGATCGCCGCCGTGCTGGGATCGTGCACGGCAGGCGGCGCGTACGTCCCGGCGATGAGCGACGAGGCGGTGATCGTCCGCAACCAGGGCACCATCTTTCTCGGCGGCCCGCCGCTGGTCAAGGCCGCCACCGGAGAAGTGGTCTCCGCGGAGGATCTCGGTGGCGGAGAGCTGCACTCCAAGATCTCCGGTGTCACCGATCATCTCGCGCACGACGACCGCGACGCGCTGAACATCATCCGGCGGATCGTCTCGACGCTGGGACCGCGCGAACCGCGCACCTGGGACATGCGGCCCGCCGTCGACCCGATTGCCAGTCAAACCGAGATCTACGACGTGGTCCCGATCGATCCGCGAATTCCCTACGACGTACACAACGTCATCACCCGGCTCGTCGACGGGGGTGAGTTCGTCGAATTCAAAGCCGAATACGGCAGTACGCTGGTGACTGGATTCGCGCACATTCACGGCCACCCCGTCGGCATCGTCGCCAACAACGGCGTGCTGTTCAGCGAATCCGCGCTCAAGGGCGCGCATTTCATCGAGCTGTGCGACAAGCGATTGGTCCCGTTGTTGTTCTTGCAGAACATTTCCGGGTTCATGGTTGGCCGCGACTACGAGGCCGGCGGCATCGCCAAACACGGCGCCAAGATGGTCACCGCGGTGGCGTGCGCGCGAGTGCCCAAGCTCACCGTGGTGATCGGCGGGTCCTACGGTGCGGGCAACTACTCGATGTGCGGACGGGCGTATTCGCCGCGCTTCCTGTGGATGTGGCCGAACGCCCGGATCTCGGTCATGGGCGGTGAGCAGGCGGCGTCGGTGCTGGCGACGGTGCGCGGGGAGATGACGGCTGAGGAGGAAGATGCGTTCAAGGCCCCGATCCGCGCACAGTACGAACACCAGGGCAATCCGTACTACTCGACGGCCCGGCTCTGGGACGACGGGGTGATCGATCCCGCGGACACCAGAACGGTTGTAGGTCTTGCGCTTTCGGTGGTGGGGAATGCGCCCGTCGAGCCGGTCTCCTACGGCGTCTTCCGGATGTGAATGCAATGGGCTTCGATACTGTTCTGGTCGCCAACCGGGGTGAGATAGCCGTCCGGGTGATCCGGACGCTGAAGGCCATGGGCATCCGGTCGGTCGCCGTCTACAGCGACGCCGATGCCACTGCACGCCATGTCGCCGCAGCCGACCTCGCGGTAGCAATCGGACCGGCGCCCGCGCGTGACAGCTACCTCAACATTCCTGCGGTCGTCGACGCGGCTGTGCGCACCGGTGCCCAGGCCGTACACCCGGGCTACGGATTCCTATCGGAGAACCCCGATTTTGCGGCCGCGCTGGCATCGGCGGGGGTGACGTTCATCGGTCCGCCGGTGAATGCCATTCAAACCATGGGCGACAAGATCGCCGCCAAGGGCACCGTGTCGGCGTTCGGCGTACCGGTCGTTCCCGGGATCGCACGGCCCGGGCTCACCGACGATGAACTGATCGCGGCCGCTGAGGAGATCGGCTACCCGGTGCTCGTCAAACCGTCTGCCGGCGGCGGCGGCAAGGGCATGCGCATGGTCGAGCAGCCCGCCGACCTGCCTGCCGCGCTGGTCAGTGCCCGCCGGGAATCGGCGGCTGCATTCGGCGACGACACGTTATTCCTCGAGCGATTCGTGTTGCGCCCCAGGCATATCGAAGTTCAGGTGCTGGCCGACGGCTACGGCAATGTTGTGCACCTCGGCGAACGAGAATGCAGCCTGCAGCGGCGACACCAGAAGGTCATCGAAGAGACGCCGTCGCCGCTGCTGGACGCCGCGACTCGGGCCCGGATCGGCGCCGCCGCATGCGATACCGCCCGGAGCGTGGACTACACGGGCGCCGGCACGGTGGAGTTCATCGTCTCGGCTGACCGGCCCGACGAGTTCTTCTTCATGGAGATGAACACCCGGCTACAGGTCGAGCACCCGGTCACCGAGATGGTGACCGGCTGGGATCTGGTCGAATGGCAAGTCCGGATCGCCGCAGGGGAGAAGCTGACCATAGGCCAAGCTGATATTGCCTTGCACGGACACGCGATTGAAGCGCGCGTCTACGCCGAGGACCCTGCGAACGGCTTCCTGCCTACCGGCGGCGACGTGCTGGCGGTGGTGGAACCGGACGGGGCGGGTGTGCGAGTCGATTCGGGCCTGTTCGCGGGGACGGTCGTTGGCAGCGATTACGACCCGATGCTGGCGAAGGTGGTCGGGCATGGCGCGGATCGGGCGGCGGCACTGCGGACCCTCGATCGGGCCCTAGCGGACAGCGCGGTCCTCGGCGTCGTCACCAACGTCGAGTTCGCCCGGTTCCTGCTGGCCGATCCGGACGTCACCGCCGGTCGGCTGGACACCGGGCTGTTGGACCGACGAGCCGGGGACTTCGTCGCGGCGTCCCCGTCGGACGAACAGTTCATCGCTGCTGCGGCTTTCCATTGGTTGCGGCTTTTCCCCGCCCCGGGCGCCGACTTGTGGGAGGTGCCATCCGGATGGCGCGTCGGCGCCAGAGCGCCGGTGAGCATCCGGCTGCGCGCCGGGGAACGCATCGACCACGTCCACATCACCGGCGCCCCGGGATTGGCCGAAGTGTGCATCGAAGATGGCGAATGTCGCTCGTTGCAGGCCGATCTGACGGGCGATCAGCTCACGGTGACGCTGGACGGGCTGCGGAGTGAGTACACCGTCGCCATCGCTGACAGCAAGATCTGGTTGGCCGGCGGCGGCGCCACCGCGGTGCTCGAGGAGGTCAGGGAAGCACCGGTACGCCCGGACGACGAGCCCACCGGCGACGCCGAATTGACCAGCCCGATGCCCGGCGCGGTCGTCGCGGTGAGCGTGGACGACGGTGCCGAAATCGAGGCCGGAACCGTTGTCGTGACGGTTGAGGCGATGAAGATGGAGCACGCGCTGGCGGCACCCGTCGGCGGTGTGGTCGAACTTCTCGTCGCCGCCGGCGATCAGGTCAAGGTGGGTCAGCCACTGGCCCGGATTACCGTGAACACCAACGCATTACCACAAGCAGAGGATAGCACGTCATGACTGATTTCTTATCCACCGCGACGCTCCCGGACGAGTACCAACAATTGGCCAAGACGGTCCGTGACTTCGCCCAGAGCGTCGTCGCACCGGTAGCCGCGCGTCACGACGCCGAACACTCGTTCCCCTACGAAGTGGTCGCCGGGATGGCTGAGATGGGCCTTTTCGGTCTTCCCTTTCCGGAAGAGTTCGGCGGAATGGGCGGCGACTACTTCGCCCTATGCCTGGCGCTGGAGGAACTGGGCAAGGTCGACCAAAGCGTGGCCATCACGCTGGAGGCCGGCGTCTCGCTGGGCGCCATGCCCGTATATCGGTTCGGCACCGATGCGCAGAAGCAGGAATGGTTGCCGCAGTTGGCAAGTGGTCGTGCCCTGGGCGCGTTCGGGCTGACCGAGCCCGGCGGCGGCACCGATGCCGGCGCAACCAAGACCACCGCCCACCTTGATGATGGCCATTGGGTGATCAATGGGTCCAAGCAGTTCATCACCAACTCCGGCACCGACATCACCAAGCTGGTCACGGTCACCGCGGTGACCGGCGAGCGGGACGGCAAAAAGGAGATTTCATCGATCCTGGTGCCGGTACCCACGTCGGGGTTCACGGTGGAGCCGGCCTACAACAAGGTCGGCTGGAACGCCTCGGACACCCATCCGCTCAGCTTCGACGACGTCCGCGTGACGGAGGAGAATCTGCTCGGCGAACGCGGTCGCGGGTATGCCAACTTCCTGCGCATCCTCGACGAGGGCCGCATCGCGATCGCCGCACTGTCCACCGGAGCTGCGCAGGGTTGCGTCGACGAGAGCGTCAAGTACGCAAAGGAACGCGAAGCGTTTGGTCAACCGATCGGCCGATATCAGTCCATCGCATTCTCGATCGCGCGGATGGAGGCTCGCGCGCACACCGCTCGCACCGCCTACTATGACGCCGCAGCGCTGATGCTGGCCGGTAAGCCGTTCAAGAAGCAGGCGGCGATCGCCAAGATGGTGGCCAGCGAAGCGGCGATGGACAACGCGCGTGATGCCACCCAAATTCATGGCGGCTACGGGTTTATGAATGAATTCACCGTCGCCCGCCACTACCGGGACAGCAAGATCCTGGAGATCGGTGAGGGCACCACCGAAGTGCAGTTGATGCTGATCGCGAGAGAGGTAGGTCTGTGACTTCAGAGAACGGCGAACAGCCTGCCAAGACGGTCATCCAGCGCGGGTTGTGGTTCGAAGAATTCGAGACCGGCGTGCGGTACCTGCACCGCCCGGGTCGGACCATCACCGAGGCCGACAACGTGTTGTTCACGACTTTGACCATGAACACCCAAGCGCTGCATCTGGATGCCGCGTTCTCCGACGCGCTGCCGCCGTTCCATCAGCGATTGGTCAACTCGATGTTCACCCTGTCGACCCTGGTTGGATTGTCGGTCGCGCAGCTGACCCAGGGCACAATCGTGGGCAATCTCGGCTTCGCTGATATCGCGTTCCCCAAACCGCTGTTCCATGGCGACACGCTTTACGCCGAGACCGTGATCACCGAGAAGCGAACATCAAAGAGCCGTCCGGGGGAGGGCATCGTGACGTTCGCGCATACCGGTCGAAATCAGCACGGTGACGTGGTCGCCACCGCGAACCGCAAAACCCTGGTGCGTATGCGGCCGGCGGAGGCCGTCGACTGATGGGCTTGCACAATCCCGGGCCGGCATGGTTGTTCTGCCCGGCTGACCGTCCGGAGCGTTACCAAAAGGCCGCGGCCGCAGCGGATATCGTGATCCTCGACCTCGAGGACGGCTGTGCCGCCGCCGACCGGCCCGCAGCGCGCGAAGCGCTCGTCGACGTACAGCTCGACCCGGCCCGCACCGTGGTGCGTGTCAACCAGTTCGGCACCGCCGACCAGAAGCTCGACCTCCAGGCCCTGAAAAAGACGCCCTACGACACCGTGATGCTCCCGAAATGCGAAGCGGCCGAACAGGTCAGCGCGCTGGCGCCGTTGCACGTCATCGTTCTGGTGGAGTCGCCGATGGGCGCGCTGGCCGTAACGAAGACCGTCCGGGTGGACAACGCCTTCGCGGTGATGTGGGGTGCGGAGGATCTGTTCGCGGCGCTCGGCGGTACTGCAAACCGCTACCCCGACGGGACATACCGCGAGGTAGCCCGCCACGTCCGTTCACAATCCCTGTTGGCCGCCAAGGCGCACGGTCGCCTCGCTCTGGATTCGGTCTACCTCGACATCAAAGATCTCGACGGGCTGCGCGCCGAAGTCGACGACGCGGTCGCGGTGGGCTTCGACGCGAAGGTTGCTATCCACCCCACCCAGCTACCCGTGATACGGGCCGGTTATGCGCCGTCCACCGACCAGGTGCAGTGGGCGCGACACGTTCTGGCCGCAGCTGCCGATGAACGCGGTGTCTTCGCATTTGAGGGCATAATGGTAGATGCGCCTGTGTTGCGGCGAGCCGAGCGAATAGTGCAGCTGGCGGCTGCCACCGGCTCGTAGCAGCTCCGGTCTTTGGGTTTGCTCTGACCCGCCGCACACCTGCGCCGTTATTGGTTGGCTGCGTCTCACAGGGTCTTAAAGGGAGGACACATCCACTGACCTTGTGACCGCGCAATCAAAGGAGGCGGCATGGCTGAGGTCTCTGCGATGCCGATGACTGTCGACCTTGAGCCGGTACAACTTGTCGCCCCGGATGGGACACCCACGACAGAAGTCCGTTACAGCCGCGACCTTCCCGCCGAGACACTGTGCTGGCTCTACGAGATGATGGTGGTCACGCGCGATGTGGACGCCGAATTCGTCAATCTGCAGCGACAAGGTGAACTAGCACTATTCGCGTCGTGCTGCGGCCAAGAGGCGGCACAGGTCGGTGCGGCGGCCTGCCTGCGCAAGACCGACTGGTTGTTTCCGCAATATCGCGAACTGGGCGTCTATCTCGTGCGCGGCATCCCGCCCGGCCATGTCGGTGCCGCCTGGCGCGGAACCTGGCATGGCGGGCTGGATTTCACCAAGAAGTGCTGCGCTCCGATATCCGTTCCGATCGGCACTCAGACGCTGCATGCCGTCGGCGCAGCCATGGCGGCCCAGCGGCTCGGCGAGGACTCGATGACGGTGGCCTTTCTCGGCGACGGTGCCACCAGCGAGGGCGACGTGCACGAGGCACTGAACTTCGCGGCGGTGTTCAAAGCACCGTGTGTTTTTTACGTGCAGAACAACCAGTGGGCGATCTCGGTGCCGCTGCGTAACCAGACTGCCGCTCCGTCCATCGCGCACAAGGCCATCGGGTACGGAATGCCCGGCATCCGGGTGGACGGCAACGATGTGCTGGCCTGTTACGCGGTGATGGCCGACGCCGCCGCCCAGGCTCGAGCCGGCGACGGGCCGACGCTGATCGAGGCCGTTACCTACCGGCTGGGCCCGCACACCACTTCGGACGATCCGACGCGGTACCGCACCCAGGAGGAACTGGACTGGTGGCAGACACTGGACCCCATTCCGCGCTACCGGACCTATCTGCAGGGTCAGGGACTATGGTCGGCACGGCTGGAAGACCGAGTCGCCGCTCGGTGCAAGCGGCTGCGCGCTGACCTGCGCGATGCGGTGTTCGCGGCGCCCGATATCGACATCGACGAGGTGTTCACCACGGTATACGCCGAAATGACGCCGGGACTTGAAGCGCAACGCCAACAGTTGCGGGCTGAAATCCTCCGGGAGGCGTGATGACCCAGATCGCCGAACCGCCGACCCGCCCGACTGCAGACGTGCCGGTAGCGACTGATGAGCTCAGCGCCTCGCCGTTGACCATGGTTCAGGCACTCAACCGCGCGTTGCACGACGCGATGGCAGCCGACGACCGGGTGCTGGTATTCGGCGAGGACGTGGCGACTCTGGGTGGGGTTTTCCGGGTCACCGAGGGACTCACCGCGACATTCGGCGCGGACCGCTGCTTCGATACTCCGTTAGCCGAGTCCGCGGTGATCGGCATCGCGGTGGGCTTGGCGCTGCGAGGCTTCGTGCCGGTACCCGAGATCCAGTTCGACGGATTCTCCTATCCCGCCTTCGATCAGGTGGTCAGCCATCTGGCGAAGTACCGAACCCGCACCCGCGGCGAAATCGACATGTCGGTCACGGTTCGGATACCGTCCTTCGGCGGTATCGGCGCGGTCGAGCATCATTCGGAATCCACCGAGTCCTACTGGGCGCACACCGCCGGCCTGAAGGTCGTGGTCCCGTCGACACCATCGGACGCCTATTGGCTGCTGCGCCACGCGATCGCGTGCCCGGACCCGGTGATGTTCTTAGAGCCCAAGCGACGCTATTGGGGTCGCGAGGTCATCGACACAGTCCGGCCCGGACTGCCGATCGGGCAGGCTGTGGTGCGCCGAGCCGGTACCGACGTCACCGTCCTGACCTACGGTGGCCTGGTAGGTACCGCATTGTCAGCCGCTGAAATAGCTGCCCTGCAACATAATTGGAGCATCGAGGTCGTCGATCTGCGGTCACTGGTCCCGCTGGATTTCGACACGGTGGCCGCGTCGATCCGCCGCACCGGGCGGTGCGTGGTGTTGCACGAGGGTCCGCGCAGCCTGGGCTACGGCGCCGGGCTGGCGGCCCGCATTCAAGAGGAGATGTTCTACGAACTCGAAGCACCGGTGTTGCGCGCCTGCGGATTTGACACCCCGTACCCGCCAGCGCGACTGGAGAAGCTGTGGTTACCGGGTCCCGATCGGCTGCTGGATTGCGTTGAGCGCGTGCTGGAGCAACCGTGAACCCGCCCGTTGGGCATGATCGCGTCAAGCCGTTCGTGGTCCCCGATCTTGGCGAGGGCTTGGAAGAGCTGACGCTGTCGTGCTGGCACGTGGCCGCCGGCGACGACGTCGAACTCAACCAAACGTTGTGCTCGGTGGAGACCGCCAAGGCTGAAGTCGAGATCCCCAGCCCGTACGCGGGTCGGATCGTCGAAATACACGGGGCCGAAGGTGATGTGCTGGCGGTCGGCTCGCTGCTGGTACGTATCGACACCGCGCCCGACGCGACGGACGAGGCACCACGGCCGGCGGCGAACCCGGTTGCGGCCACGGCGTCCAACGGTGAGTCGTCCACGCGAAGACCGATACTCGTCGGATATGGCGCTGATGACGCACTTGACACCAGCCGAAGACGTCCGAAAGCCAAACCGTCCGTGCGGAAATTGGCTGCCGAGCTGCTCGTGGATCTGGGCGACGTGCCGCCGGGCCCGGACGGCCTGATCAGTCGGGAGGCGGTTCTGGCGGCCTCTGGAGTCGGCGCCGAGCGGCCCGGCGTGTCATACGACGTCTTGCCGGTGCGCGGAGTCCACGCTCACATGGCAGAACGCATGACTCTGTCGCGCAGCAAGATTCCTGACGCGCACGCCAGCGTACAGGTCGACTGCACTGGCCTGATGCGACTGGGCGATCGACTGTGCGCGGCTGTTGGTGAAGGCGACGAGGTCATCTCCCCATTCCTGCTCACACTGCGGTTACTCGTCATCGCGTTGACGCACAACAAGATTCTCAACTCCACGTGGGTTGACGGCCCGGACGGCGGCCCGCAGGTGCACTCTCATCACGCGGTCCATCTGGGGTTCGCGGTCGCCGCCTCCCGCGGCCTGCTGGTTCCCGTGGTCATCGACGCGCAGGACAAGACCACCCGCCAACTCGCGCAATGCGTGGCCCGGCTGATCCGGGAAGCCCACGCAGGCACTTTGAAACCGGCCGAGCTTGCCGGCTCGACGTTTACCGTGTCGAACTTCGGGGCCCTCGGTCTTGACGACGGCGTCCCGGTGATCAACTATCCGGAAGCGGCGATCCTGGGCATGGGGTCGCTCAAACCGCGGCCCACGGTCCTTGACGACACGATCGTCATCCGTCCACAGATGACCCTGACCTGTGTGTTCGACCACCGGGTCGCTGACGGCGCCAACGTGGCCCAGTTCTTGGGAGAGCTGCGCCGGCTCATCGAATCACCGGAGACCGCGCTGCTTGATCTGTAGCGGTCGCGGTTCGGTGCGACCACGGCCAACGCTTACTTGCCGACACACGTCTCGCATATGCCCGATCTTTGACGGGGGCGACCCGCGCTGGGGGCCGTATGGTGCCACGCTGCATCCAAGATTAATTCAGCGTCGTGGGGTCTTCTTTCATTAGCATAATGCAAACGGCCCCTTCGGCATTGGAGGGGCCGTTTGGCTGCGGATTGACTTCCGCTCAGGGGAAGAGAGTAAGCAGAGTTGAGCCCAGGTCCGTAACCATGCCGGACAATGAACTGAGGCTGATGTCGGACAGTGCGCTCAGGTCCGGCAGTGTGCCCAGGTCCGACAGTGCGCTGGCGTCGGCCGCTACGGGCTGGCCCGTTAGTAGGTCAAACAGCGCCGACCCGAAGTTGACTAGCTGTACCGGAATGTCAAACAGGGGCGTGTCGATGGCCGGCACGGTGTTGACGCCAAAGTCTTGGATCCCGTTTCCGATGACCGTGGACAAGTTGCCGAGATCGTCAAAGATCGTGCCGATGGGTCCGAGCACCGGGCTGATGTTGCTTATCAGCGCACCGAGGTCGTCCAGCCCGGTTCCCAGAGGTGAGAACAGCACTTCGTTAGTGATGACGCCCACCACCAAGGTGACGTCGTTAATCGCATTGCGCACGAGTTCGAAACCGAAGAGGTTGAGCGTTTGTTGGATGGTGTTTTCGATTTCGTCGAGGATCGGCAACAGTCCCGGAAAACGCAAAAGTTTTACTTGCGGCGCGCAGCGGCCAGCCGGGCGGCAAACTCCGGTGACCGGATCGAGGTGGCCTGCGGCCCGAGTTCGGTGTCCTTGGCGAGTTCGTGCTGTTCGGCATCGACCGATCCGGGGTTGGCCGTGGCACGCATGGTGGCCTTCGTCGCGAGCACCACCTCGCGCGGGGCAGCCGCTGGCCCGGCCGCCAGTTCCAATGCGGCGGCGACCGGGTCGTCGGCAATGCTGAGCGCCAGCCCATGCCGCACAGCTGATTCGGCGTCGAAGCGCATACCGAACAGCAAGGCCGCCCGGGCCACCTGCGGTCCGACCCCGCGCTGAAGCATCCAGGTCGCCCCGCCGCCGGGATGCAGTCCCAACTTCTGAAAACGCGCGTCGAACAACGCGTTCGGCCCGGCGATGCGCACGTCGGCAGCCAGCGCCAAGTTCAGGCCTGCCCCCACGGCCGGGCCGTTGACGGCGGCGATCGTGGGCAGCGTGCACTTGCCCACCGCCATAAAACCGTCGTAGATCCGTAGCAGTCCCTGTTCGGCCGCACTGCCTAAGGCACTCAGGTCGGCGCCCGCGCAGAACGCTTTGCCGGCGCCGGTGACGACGACGGCGTGCACATCGGGATCGGCCTCGGCCCGTTCCACAGCCGCGCGCAGCTGCGCTGACATCTCCTCGGTGACGGCGTTGCGGCGGTCGGGGTCATTGACGGTGATCAGCGCGACATGACTGTCGACGCTGAACAAGACCAGATCAGACTGGGGCATCGGGTACCTCCGCAGGTTCGCCGCTGACGGCACGTCGCACTATCTGAGAACAGGTGCCACATAGACCTCACTGCTCACAGGGCGCCTAAGTGTGCCCCCGGCAGGACTCGAACCTGCGACCACAAGATTCGCCGCGAACGCTTATCAGTGTTTGTGTCAAGTTGCCGTGACTCGGTGCGCCACAGCGCAATCGGGCGATACAACCTTATCAACGATTGACGCAAGTTATCTTCGCTTCTCGACATTTAGCGCCGATTAAACGCCGACCCGGGCGCGGGATCATGCCGACAGCCGACTAGGCACGACAGCCTCCGGTGCTTCACTTTGGTTGGGCCGCGATGCGCGCAGTGCCACTGCCGACTGGGCACGCCGCTGACCGCCGCGATAATTCACGCCGTCCCGGTTCCCCACCAGGAGATGAGGTGAACCATGGCCGCCCTAAGCCACCGTTCCCAAGGCGTTGGCTCTGTGCCCTTTCAACAACGCCTTGGGTCGGCGCCCGAAAAGGAAGTCCTCGGCGTCGTCAAGCCAGCAGGTTCGGATAACCGAAAGAGCGGGGTGGATTTAGCGCCGGCCATTCTGGCCTCAGCCTGCTTAACCGCCGCGAGCATGCGTTCACTGAGATCCAGGCATTGCCGCTCGCCCACGCCCCCGCCCCCGCCGAGGGAATATCCAAGCTGGCGTACCTGAATGGCGAATTGGCTTAGGTCATCACAGAGCTGTTTCATGGCACCTTCCTCCCGGTTGGCCGGGGGTAGTCGGCCCGAGACAATTGCGATTCGCTAACCGATAGTCTCAGGAGACACCGGGGCGGACATAGAGTAATGCACTACTCGCTTTGTGCTTGAAAGTTCCAACACACCTGATTCCCGCCGGCCGCAGTGCGCTAAGCCGCTCATCAAGCAGTTCGTCGACCTGGCGACTTGACGGTCGCCGCCGTGATCGCGGATTGAGCGGCGTACGGCAGCCAGCAGCCGCAGTTCGGAGTCGATGGTGTCCCGATCGCGCATGTCGGTGAACCTAGCGGTCGGGCTGGGTCGCGCAAGTCAGCTGGTGAATGTGGGGTCGTTCGCCAGCACGGATGCATCGGCGTCGATGGTGCCGATGTCGCGCATGCGCGGACCTTAGGTCGGCGCGCCAGCACCAGCACTTCACCGTCGAAGAGGACTTGGCCCTCGGCGGTCAACTGTCCCGGAATCAAGAAACGCTTCCCCGGTCACCGAGCGTTTCGCGCGCCGCCACGGCTGGTTGACGGCGTTGCCGGCGGCGCAGGTTGGCGGTCGCGACGCGGATCATCATCTTCGGGTGCAGCAGCCGAATGGGCGGGTCGATCAGTGCGATGACCTTTGTGAACTGTTCGGCGACAACGAGATCGGACTCGGCGGCGGTCTGAAGCCGGTCGACGTGCCTATTGGCGAGGCGCAACGACAGTGGCCTGGGGCCTTCGACCTCGCTCAGGTTAAGGTCAGCGCCAACATTGAACTGCCAAGCCACCCCGATCGGTTTCGCGGCGGCACGGAAGTAGCGCCGCGCCAAGCCATCCGCCCCGCGGTGTAGACACTGGCGCAGCGCCTGCGCCTGCAGAGCGGCCACCGTCATGCCCTGGCCGTAGACGGGGTTGAAGCTGCAGATCGCGTCGCCGAAAACCAGCAGACCGGCGGGAAACCGCCGCATCTTGTCATAGCGCCGCCACCGACTCTCGGGGAAACGGAAACGACAGACTTCGGTGAGCGGCTCGCCCGCACGGATCGCCGCCAGCACATGCGCTGGAGCCAAACCCTCGGCGAAGGCCAACATTTCGGCTGGCTCGCTCGGCGGCTCGCACCCCACCATGCCGGCTACGGTGAACATCCAGGTGTCGTCCTCGTGACCGAATAACGCCATCCCGGTGGGCCGGCCCGGGCGGGCACCGCCGAGAACCATCAGCTCCTTGAGCGTGCCGGGCGGGATCCGCAGCAGCTGACTGGAATACACCAGACGCACAGCGACTTGGTCTTCGACCGGACGGCCATAGCCCAAGGCGTCCAAGAACGCCGGTGTTCGCGCACCCCGACCGGTGGCGTCAGCGACCAGATCCGACGTCAACACCCGTTCACTGCCACCGTCACGGGAACGGACCCGCGCGCCGGTGACACGATCGCGCGCCGTGGTCGACGTCAGATCAACAACGTCATAGCCCTCCAGCAGCGTGATATTCGCCGTCTCACGCACCCGTCGCCGAACAAGACACTCCAACAATGGTCTGCTTGGGATAAAGATGGGCGGGATGTCCCTGAACGCTCCGGTACGCAGCATTTGGTGGCCAGCAAAAGAAATGAACGCCTTGGACAGATCGGTGTAGTCGAAGACAGGGACGCCAGCCCCGACGAGTTCGTCAAGGAACCCGGGAAACAGCTCACCCAGGACCTGGGACCCTCGCCCCAGCAAGGCATGCACATGGCGGCCCTGCGGAACGCCCCACCGGTTGACTGCATCGTCGGGCAATACGTCCCGCTCGACCACAGTGACCGTCTCATAGAAGTCGGCCAGCACCCTCGCGGCCAACAGCCCGCCCATGCTGGCTCCGAGAACCACCGCATGCTCACCGATCTTCGGCACGAGCCACCACCTAATCCCGACGTTAGCTGATCGCAACCGATCGTCCTCCACTTGCCGCACGCGGGCACGAGTAGTCCACTACTTCTCTGTTCCGTCCCTCGCGTATCCCTCGGTGTTTCCATTTAATGGTTGCCTAGGCACGTTGTCACGCCGGTCAAAATCGCAGCGTTGGCTAGCGTGAGCATCGAGGCGTGGAGGACTTTAACTACTTCGCGCAGTTGGTACTTCTCTGGCAGAGCCAGCGATGACGTGACGGCGCAAGGAGTGCTAGGCATTGCAGCAAGCCGAGCGGGATTGTTTGCCGCTGTGGCCGGGTAGCACCGAGGCCGAGTTCGACCAGGTGGTGACCGATTTGCAGAAGGTGGCGAATGAAATAAATTCTCGGCCGCAGTAGCCAGCGCCGATGAAAAAGCTTTTCAGACGTCGATTACAGGTACTGTGCAACGCCTCCATGGCCGTGACATGTACCACCGGAATGGGGGTGTTTGCTAAACGAGTAGTCGCCATCTGCAGAGATCGCGGCCGCGCCCGGTGGTGGTGGGGACCCCTTCGGCACCTGCTCCGGGTCATGAACGCAGACGCCATCGGAATTTATATAGTCCGGACCCATACACTCCGGCGCCGCCCTCGCTGGTGACGCCACACCAATCGTCGCCGTCGCGATAGCTGCCGCGACGAGAATTGCACGAAAGAGCATGAGCCCCAACCTCCTCGTCGGACAACGTTGTCCGATGGGATGGCAGCGTATGCCCTTGGCGACTAGATCACTCGCTGATTGGCCAAGACTGTGGTCAGGCCGCAAAGGCACCGGGCCACCGCCTTGGGCGGAGTCGGCGCCTTCTTTGGTTAGGTCACGCCACCTAGTTGCACGCATCTTGCGCAGTGAGTTATTTGCGCTGGTCAGACTGTGCCCCCGGCAGGACTCGAACCTGCGACCACAAGATTAGAAGTCATGTGCTCTGTCCAGCTGAGCTACGGGGGCCGAAGACTACTAAGCCCAGGTCAGTGTATCCAACGGTGCCGCAGGTGGACTCGAGGTGCGCAACGCCGACAGAAATGTCGTTGGCAGGAACAGTGATTCGCTAGTGTGAGGCCCGCCACACACGTACGCTACCGACGGCTGGTCCGCGTGCAGGCCGGCGGCGTGTGCTCAACGACGAGGAGTGGCAGGGCATGACGGTAGCCATAGGGGGCCGATACTCGCGGGCCAGCGCCGAGATGCTGCGACACGGACTGCAGCTGGCGGGCGGGCCGATCGATGCATACCGCACTGGTGCGCTGCTTCTCCGCGGCTCGCCGTGGGTAGTGCGCTTTGTGGCGGAGTGGCTATCGGCTGAATTTCCCCCGCAGGTGGTCACCGGGCATGCCCTGTCCGGGGTGACGCCGCTGTCGGTCGGCCGTATTGCGACGAGCTGGGCAGCACAGCGGGCAGACCACATCCTCACCGCCGCGCTGCAGGAGTCGTTGGGGCCCGAATACCGGGAAAACGCCCGTCATCCGATCAGCGATTTGCCCGTGTGCACCCCCCGCGGGGGATTGTTGCAAGCAGCCGGCCACCGCCGTCGGTACGCGGCGCAGACGTCGGATATCGCCTATGGGTCAGACAGTCGCGACAACCTGCTGGACATCTGGCGCCATCCCGCCAGCAAAGCGGGGGACCGGGCGCCGGTGGTGGTGCAGATACCGGGCGGCGCGTGGGTCGTCAACGGTAAACGGCCTCAGGCATATCCGCTGATGGGCCGGCTGGTCGAACACGGCTGGATCTGCGTGTCCATCGATTACAGCAAGAGCCCGGGCAAGGCGTGGCCGGCGCACATCATCGACGTCAAACGCGCGCTGGCGTGGGTCCGCGACAACATCGCCGACTACGGCGGTGACCCCGACTTCATCGCCGTCACGGGTGGCTCGGCGGGCGGGCACCTGGCCTCCCTGGCCGCGCTCACCGCCAACGACGAGCGACTGCAGCCCGGTTTCGAGGAGGCTGACACAACCGTTCAAGCGGCGGCGCCCTATTACGGCGTCTACGACCTGACTGACGTCAAAAAGATGCACGAAATGATGCTGCCGTTTCTGGAGCGTTTCGTTATGCAAGCGCGCCACGCTGACCAGCCTGACCTTTTTGAATCGGCATCGCCGATTTCGCACGTGCACCGCGCGGCGCCACCGTTCTTTGTGCTGCACGGCGAGAACGATTCGGTGATCCCCAGTGTGCAGGCGCAGGCCTTTTGCGCCGCACTCCGCGACGCCGGCGCCCCGACCGTGTGCTACGCCGAGCTTCCCAACGCCCACCACGCGTTTGACATATTCGCCACGGTTCGGTCCCAACTGGCCGCGGACGCCGTCGCCGACTTTCTCGGTGTCGTTTACGGACGATATCTGCGGTCGCGGTCGACGGTTTCGCGCAGACGCGCCACGCCTGCCAGTTGAATTGCTCGGCGGGCAACCGTATACGTATTTCTCAATTTGACAGTCGGCCAGGCTATTTCGCAGGCTATCTGAAACGCATTTAAACTCTCGCCCTGATCCGCACAATCGGCTACCGCCACCGCGCCAACCGGGCTAGCGTTGGAGTGGCCCGCGGCGCAACGCTGGGCCTTGGCAAAGCGTATTGGCGCGTCGAGCAGCGCGCGCTGACAGGACGGAGGAGTACCGGTGGCTGAGACGGTCGACGCGGCCGGATTGCCCGCGGCGCTGGGGGCGGTCGATTACCTCTTGCATCGCGGGGAGGCCAACCCGCGTACCCGCTCGGGCATCATGGCTCTGGAGATCCTCGACACCACGCCGGATTGGGATCGGTTCCGGACCAGGTTTGAGAATGCGTCCCGACGAGTGTTGCGGCTGCGGCAGAAGGTGGTCGTGCCGACCTTGCCGACGGCCGCGCCACGCTGGGTAGTCGATCCCGACTTCAACCTGGACTTCCACGTGCGAAGGATGCGCGTCGCAGAACCGGGCTCGCTGCGGCAGGTGTTCGATCTGGCCGAGGTGATGCTGCAGTCGCCGTTGGACATCGCCCGACCGTTGTGGACGGCCACCCTGATCGAGGGCCTCGCCGACGGGAAGGCGGCGACGCTGCTGCACCTGTCCCACGCCGTCACCGACGGTGTCGGCAGTGTGGAGATGTTCGCTGAGATCTACGACCTCGAGCGGGAGACACCGCCCCAGCCGACGCCCGCGCAACCCATTCCGCAAGATCTCTCGGCCAATGACTTGATGCGCGAAGGGTTCAACCACCTGCCCGCCAATGTCGTCGGTGGGGTCTTGGGCGCGCTATCGGGGGTCGTATCGATGGTCGGGCGGGCGGCGCTCAACCCCGGAGCCGCGGTGGCGGGTGCGGTCGACTACGCGCGCTCGGGGGTGCGGGTAGTGAGCCGGGCCGCCGAACCGTCGCCGCTGCTTCGTCGCCGCAGCCTGGCCACCCGCAGCGAAGCACTCGACGTCCCGCTGGCTGACTTGTATAAGGCGGCAAAAGCGGGTGGAGGCTCAATCAACGACGCGTACCTGGCCGGTTTATGCGGCGCGCTGGGGCGCTACCACGAGGCACTCGGCGTGCCGATCGCCACCTTGCCGATGGCGGTGCCGGTTAACCTGCGCGCCGAATCCGATCCGGCCGGCGGCAACCGGTTCACCGGCATCAATCTGGCGGCCCCGATAGGTACTGCCGATCCGATGGCCCGCATGCAGAAGATCCGCGCGCAGATGACCCAGCGCCGCGACGAGCCCGCTATGGACATCATCGGTTCCATCGCGCCGGTGTTGAGCGTCTTGCCGACGCCGTTGTTGGAGTCGGTGACCGGTTCGGTGGTCGGCTCGGACGTGCAGGCCAGCAACGTTCCGGTCTACCCGGGCGACACCTACCTCGTCGGCGCAAAGATTCTGCGGCAGTACGGTATTGGCCCGTTGCCCGGCGTGGCGATGATGGTCGTGCTGATATCCAGGGGCGGCTACTGCACCATCACCACGCGCTACGACCGCGCCGCGGTGCGCGACGAGGCGCTTTGGGCCCGTTGCCTGCTCGAGGGTTTCGACGAGATCCTCGCGCTGGCCGGTGATCCCGCCATCCATGCGGTGCCCGCGTCGTTCGCCGCCGAGCCGTCGGGTTCGCAGAACCGATCGGTGTCGGGCTCATGACTCGCCCCGCCGGGGAGCGCCAGTCGCGGAGGCCGACGCGTGATATTCGGTTGCCCGGGTCGGTCGCAGAAATCGTGGCCAGCCCGCCCGGACCCAAGATCGGCGCGTTCTTCGACCTGGACGGCACCCTGGTTGCCGGCTTCACCGCGGTCATCCTCACCCAGGAGCGGCTGCGCCGACGCGATATGGGTGTCGGCGAGCTGTTCAGCATGGTTACCGCGGGCCTCAACCACCAGCTCGGGCGCATCGAGTTCGAAGAACTGATCGGCAAGGCCTCCGCGGCATTGGCCGGGCGCGCGTTGAGCGACCTGGAAGAGATCGGCGAGCGGCTGTTCAACCAGAAAATCGAGTCACGGATCTACCCGGAGATGCGTGAGCTGGTCCGCGCCCACCTGGCTCGCGGTCACACCGTGGTGCTGAGCTCGTCGGCGCTGACCATTCAGGTCGGACCCGTGGCCCGCTTCCTTGGCATCCTCAACACGCTCACCAATAAGTTGGAGACCAACGCGGACGGGCTTCTCACCGGAGGTGTGCTCAAGCCGATCCTGTGGGGACCGGGCAAGGCCGCCGCAGTACAGAAGTTCGCCGCCGAGAACGACATCGACCTCAAGGACAGTTACTTCTACGCCGACGGTGACGAAGATGTCGCGTTGATGTACCTGGTCGGCAATCCGCGGCCGACCAACCCCGAAGGCAAGATGGCCGCCGTTGCTCGCCGGCGCGGCTGGCCAATCCTGCAGTTCACCAGCCGCGGCGGCGGCGGTATCGGCTCGCAGCTGCGGACCTTGGCCGGCTTCGGCTCGGTCGTCCCGGTGGCCGCCGGCGCAGTAGGTATCGGACTGCTGACCCGCAGCCGCCGCCGCGGCGTGAACTTCTTCACCTCCACCTGGTCACAGCTATTACTGGCAGCCAGCGGTGTGCATCTCAATGTCATCGGCGCCGAGAATCTGACCGCCGAACGCCCGGCTGTGTTCATCTTCAACCACCGCAACCAGGCCGATCCGGTGATCAGCGGCGCGCTGGTCCGCGACAACTGGGTTGGCGTGGGCAAGAAGGAATTGGCCAGCGACCCGGTCATGGGCACGCTCGGCAAGCTGTTGGACACCGCATTCATCGACCGCGACGATGCGGCCGCCGCGGTCGAGACGCTGCACCAGGTCGAAGAGCGCGCCGAGAAGGGGCTGTCCATCGTGATGGCCCCCGAGGGCACCCGGCTGGACACCACCAGCGTCGGGCCGTTCAAGAAGGGGGCCTTCCGGATCGCGATGACGGTCGGCATCCCGATCGTGCCGATTGTCATCCGCAATGCGGAGTCCGTCGCCGCGCGCGACTCGATGACGATGAATCCGGGCACGGTGGATGTCGCTGTGTTCCCGCCAATCTCGGTCAAAGATTGGACACTTGACACGCTGCCGGATCGGATCGCAGAGGTCCGCCAACTGTATGTGGACACTTTGGCCGACTGGCCGGTCGACGAGCTGCCCAAAGCCAGCCTGTACCGCCAACAAAAAAAGGCGGCACCGAAAAAGGCGCCGCGGAAGGCCGCAAGCAAGCCGGCCAAGGCCGCGCCGGCGAAAGCCGTGAAAGCCGTGAAAAAGGCCCAGCCTAAAACCCCGGCGAGCAAGGTCACCAAGGCTCAACCGCGTGCACCGCGGCCGAGAGGACGATCGTGACCAGATCGGCCGCCGACACCGGCACTTTCACCACGACCGACGACACCTTGGTGTTGGCGTCGGCGTCCTCGCCGGTGGAATCGGAGCTGCTCGCGGCGTGGTTGGACCAGCAACGCGCCCAGCACCCGGAGACCAGGCTCGAGGTGCTGCCGTTGCCCGCACGCAATGCGCCACCCGCGGCGCTCGCGCAGCTGGTCGAACAGCTCGAGTCGGACGAAGACCGGTCGATCGTTCCGGTGCGGGTCTTCTGGATGCCGCGCGCCGACGCGTCGGCGTTGAGCCGGGTGGCGGCGCTGCTTCCCGGACGAAATCCGTACCAGCCCAGTGAGCGTCAGCAGCGTCACATCCTGCGCACGGATCCCTCACGCGCCCGGGTGGTGGCCGGCGAGTCCGCCAAGATATCCGAACTTCGTCAGCAATGGCGAGACATCACGGTTGGCGACAACCCGCGTGACTTCGCGCATTTCGTCACCCGCCGAGCGCTGCTGGCGATGGAACGCGCCGAATACCGAATCCTCGGACCGCAGTACAAGTCTCCGCGACTGGTGCGCCCGGAAATCTTGGCGTCCGCGCGATTTCGCGCCGGTTTGGAAAAGATTCCGGGTGCCACCGTCGAGCAAGCCGGAAAGATGCTCGACGAACTCGCCACCGGGTGGAGCCGAGTTTCCATCGACCTCGTCTCGGTCTTAGGCAGGATGCTCAGCCGGGGATTCGACCGGGAAATCGACTACGACGAGTATCAGGTGGCGGCGATGCGCACCGCGCTGGAGGCGCATCCGGCGGTGTTGTTGTTCTCCCACCGGTCCTACATCGACGGCGCGGTCATGCCGGTGGCGATGCAAGAGAACCGACTGCCGCCGGTGCACGTCTTTGCCGGCATCAACCTGGCATTCGGGGTGATGGGCCCAGTGATGCGCCGCGCCGGCGTGATCTTCATCCGGCGCAATATCGGCGACGACCCGCTGTATAAGTACGTACTCAAGGAGTACGTGGGCTACGTGGTGGGGAAGCGCTTCAATCTGAGCTGGTCCATCGAGGGCACCCGCTCGCGCACCGGGAAGATGCTGCCGCCCAAGCTCGGACTGATGAGTTATGTGGCTGACGCATATCTCGACGGCCGCAGCGACGACATTCTGCTGCAAGGAGTTTCGATCAGTTTCGACCAGTTGCACGAGACCGCCGAGTATGCCGCTTACGCTCGCGGCGGCGAAAAGCGCCCGGAGGGTTTCAGCTGGCTGTACAGCTTCATCAAGGCTCAGGGCGAACGCAACTACGGCAAGATCTACGTTCGTTTCCCCGAAGCCGTCTCGATGCGGGAGCATCTCGGCCCGGCGCACGGCCCGATTGCTGAGGACCAAGCCGCCAAACGGCTTGCCCTGCAGAAAATGTCGTTCGAAGTCGCATGGCGGATTCTGCAAGCGACTCCGGTGAATGCCACCGGTCTGGTTTCGGCGCTGCTGCTGACCACCCACGGGGTGGCGTTGACGCTCGGGCAGCTGCACCACACCCTGCAGGACTCACTGGACTATCTCGAACGCAAGCACACCCCGGTGTCCACCAGCGCGCTGCGGCTGCGCACGCCCGAAGGCGTCCGCGCGGCCGTGGACGAGCTGTCCAACGGCCATCCGGTCACCCGCATCGACAGCGGCCGAGAACCCGTGTGGCGCATCGCCCGCGAGAACGAGCACACCGCGGCGTTCTACCGCAATTCGGTGATACACGCATTTCTGGAGACCGCCATCGTCGAGCTGGCGCTGGCCCATGCCGGTCATGCCGACGGTAATCGGCTGGAAGCATTCTGGAATCAAGCCATGCGGCTGCGAGATCTACTGAAATTTGACTTCTACTTTGCCGATTCGGCGGCTTTCCGGCAAAACATCGCCGACGAGATGGCATGGCACGAGGATTGGGAAGCGCACATCGCCGGGGGCGGCGCCGAGATCGACGCAATGCTGTATGCGAAGCGACCGTTGATGTCGGACGCGATGCTGCGGGTGTTCTTCGAGGCCTACGAGATCGTGGCTGATGTGCTGCGCGACGCGCCGACCGATATCGGTGAGAAGGAACTCACCAAGTTGGCGCTCGGCGTCGGCCGCCAGTACGTCGCGCAGGGTCGGGTGAGCAGCAGCGAGCCGGTATCCACGCTCCTGTTCGCGACCGCACGCCAGGTCGTCGCGGACCAAGGCCTGTTGAAGCCGGCACCGGATCTGGTGGAGCGCCGGATCGCGTTTCGCCGCGAGTTGCAGGCCATTCTGCAGGATTTCAACCACGTCGCACGGATCGCCCGCAGCCAGTTCGTCGCCCGCGAAGCGGAGTCGCGGCGACAGGCTTAGTAGCCGGCGGGCACGGGCCCATACTCTTGATGCATGACGGTTGCCCCGGCTAACAGGCGCGGCGCGGCGGTGTGGCCGCTGCTCGCCGGAGTGGCGGTGCTCGCTGGCTGCGTCGCTGCCGGGATCGGGGCGTTGTCGGTGGCTGCAGCGCTGACCGCGACCGGGTTGCCCGACCCGGGTCCGGTGACCACGCTGGGTTTGCCGTTCGTCCGGGCCGCCGGTGAGGTCGCGGCTGTGGTGGCCGTGGGAGCGTTTCTTTTGGCCGCCTTCTTGGTTCCGCCGCAGAAAAACGGCGTCCTCGATATCGACGGCTACCGTGCGGTCCGGATCGGCGCGGTAGCGGCCGGGGCATGGGCGGTATGCGCCGCGCTGCTGGTCCCACTGACGATTTCCGACGTCTCCGGTCAGCCGATTACCGCCCACCTCAACCCCGCGACGATCTGGTCGCTGGCCAGCCTGATCAACATCGCGACGGCATGGCGGTTGACGGCGGTGCTGGCTGCGGCCGTGATGTTGGCCAGTCTGGCGGTGCTGCGCTGGTCATGGACGCCGCTGCTGCTGGTCGGCGCATTGGCGACTCTGATACCGCTCGGGTTGACCGGGCATTCGTCGGCGGGCGGTTCCCATGACCTGGCCACCAACAGCCTGCTGATCCATCTGGTGGCCGCGAGCCTGTGGGCCGGTGGCCTGTTGGCGCTGCTGGCCCACGTCATCCGCGGCGGGCAGCACGCCGACCTGGCCGCACGGCGATTCTCCAGTATCGCTTTGTGGTGCTTCGTCGCGATGGCGGTCAGCGGAATCGTCAACGCCCTGGTACGAATTCTGCCGTCGGACCTGCTGACCACCAACTACGGGCGGCTGGTGCTCGCCAAGTTCGCCGCGCTGTGCCTGCTCGGTGTCGCCGGCTGGCGTCAACGCCGGAGCGGAGTCGCTGCGCTGCAAGCGAATCCGAGTTCGCGTACCGCCCTGATCCGGCTGACGCTGATCGAGGCGCTGATCTTTGGCGTCACGTTCGGCATCGCCGTCGGCCTGGGCCGCACGCCGCCACCGCCGCTGCCGATCGGCATCCCCTCGATTCCCGACGTGAAAATCGGCTACGACTTCGCCGGACCGCCCACCCCGGCGCGGGTGCTGTTCGACTGGCGTTTCGACCTGATCTTCGGCACCGCCGCCGTCGTGTTGGCCGCGCTGTACTTGGCCGGCGTGCGGCGGCTCCGGCGCCGGGGTGATGGCTGGCCGGCGGGCCGGACCGTGGCTTGGCTGCTGGGCTGCCTGGCGTTGCTGTTCGTCACGTCGTCGGGTTTGGGCCGATACATGCCGGCGATGTTCAGCATGCATATGGCCGATCACATGATGCTGTCGATGCTGGTTCCCATCCTGCTGGTGTTGGGCGGTCCGGTCAGCCTGGCGTTGCGGGCACTGCCGACAGCCGGGCGCGACGACCCCCCGGGCATGCGGGAGTGGCTGCTGGCCGCCCTGCACAGCAGGCTCTCGCGTTTCCTCACCAATCCGGTAGTCGCCACGGCGTTGTTCGTCGCCGGTTTCTACGGGCTGTATCTGGGCGGTCTTTTCGACGCTGCGGTCGGCAGTCACATCGGGCATGTCGCGATGAATGTGCACTTTCTGTTGAGCGGCTACCTGTTCTACTGGGTGGTGATCGGTGTCGACCCGACGCCGCGGCCGATCCCGCCGCTGGCCAAGGTGGGCGTGGTCTTCGCGTCGTTGCCCCTGCATGCATTCTTCGGGGTATTGCTGATGGGCACGCAGAACGTGCTCGGGGAGAGCTTCTACCGGTCGCTGCACCTGAGCTGGCATACCGACCTGCTGGGCGATCAGCGGCTCGGCGGTGGAATCGCTTGGGCGGCAGGGGAAATACCGCTGGTCGTGGTGATGATCGCGTTGCTCGTGCAATGGTCGCGCAGCGACCAGCGGACCGCCAGGCGACTGGATCGCGCGGCAGAACGCGATGACGACGCCGAGCTGGCGGCTTACAACGCGATGCTGGCCGAGCTGGCCCGTCGCGACGCATCGCGGCATTAGCTGCGCGGCTCGCTTCGCAGGCTGCTTGGATTAGCAAGAGCCACACCAGCACCAATGTCAGACCATGACGTGCTGCTGCAAAGCGATATCGCATGCGATACCACCAGCCAAAAGTGACGGGGTAGTGGTGGCGACTTGCCCTGATACCGCATGCGCAATCAATGCGGAGAAGGCACTAAGCCCTCAGCCGGCGACTCAAGGTACTGCTCGGGCTGGTGAGGTCGCTTACGCGTTCTTTGTCTATCCACAGTCGCGTCTCTATCCACCGGGTCCGTTCCTCGTCGGGTCGGCACGTCCGAGGTTGTCGGTCTGGCCGCGCTGACTGGAGCCAGCACCGGCGGTGTGGCGTCACCGGGATTGCCCGGGTCGTTCGGCAGGGCACCGCCATTTTCAGAAAGGAAAAGCAATGTTCGAAACGCCGGTAACCGTGGTCGGAAACGTAGTGACTGACCCCAAACGCCGACAGGCGGGTGCACAGGAAGTAATGAAGTTCCGGGTGGCCAGCAATTCACGCCGCCGCGGCGCCGACGGCAATTGGGAGGCCGGCAATTCGCTATTCGTCACGGTCAACTGCTGGGGCCGGCTGGTCTCCGGTGTGGGCGCATCGCTGGGCAAGGGCTCGCCGGTGATCGTCGTGGGCCACATCTACACCAGCGAATACGAGGATCGCGAAGGCATTCGTCGATCGACGTTAGAGATGCGCGCCACCTCTGTCGGACCCGACCTGTCCCGTTGCCACGCCCGAATCGAGAAGACGGTCTCTGTGGGGACGAATGCCGCGAGCACACCAGCGGTCGAGGGTGCCGCGGCCGACACCGAAGCCGGAGATGACGCCGCGCCGGTGACCGAGACGGGGTTGCCGCTGTCGGCGTGAGAGGGAGCCGGACCATCTGCCCGTCCGGTGACGATGCGCGCCGTGTAGCGGCGCGAGAAGGAGCCGGACCATCTGCCTAGGATGGGTCGCGGGCAACCTCGCGACATTCAGAAAGGCAAAAACGCTGCATGGCTGAGTTCATCTACACGATGAAGAAGGTCCGCAAGGCGCACGGCGACAAGGTGATCCTTGACGACGTCACGTTGAGCTTCTATCCGGGCGCCAAGATCGGCGTCGTCGGCCCCAACGGGGCAGGTAAGTCGAGCGTCTTGCGGATCATGGCCGGGCTGGACAAGCCGAACAACGGTGAAGCCTTCCTGGCCACCGGTGCCACCGTCGGCATCCTGCTACAGGAGCCGCCGCTGAACGAGGAGAAGACCGTTCGCGGCAATGTCGAAGAAGGGCTCGGCGACATCAAAGTCAAGCTCGACCGGTTCAACGAAGTCGCCGAACTGATGGCCACCGACTATTCCGACGAGTTGATGGAAGAGATGGGCCGGTTGCAGGAGGAGCTCGACCACGCCGACGCGTGGGATCTCGACTCGCAGCTCGAGCAGGCGATGGACGCACTGCGCTGCCCGCCGCCTGACGAGCCGGTCACGAACCTGTCCGGCGGCGAGCGCCGTCGGGTGGCGCTGTGCAAGCTACTGCTGTCCAAACCGGACCTGTTGCTTCTCGACGAGCCGACCAACCACCTGGACGCCGAGAGCGTGCAGTGGCTCGAGCAGCACCTGGCCGCTTACTCAGGGGCGGTCCTGGCGGTAACCCACGACCGATATTTCCTGGACAACGTCGCGCAATGGATCTTGGAGCTCGACCGCGGCCGCGCCTACCCCTACGAGGGCAACTACTCGACCTATCTGGAGAAGAAGGCCGACCGGCTGGCGGTGCAGGGCCGCAAAGACGCCAAGCTGCAGAAGCGGTTGCAGGATGAGCTGGCGTGGGTGCGTTCCGGCGCCAAAGCCCGCCAGGCCAAGGGCAAAGCCCGCCTGCAGCGCTATGAGGAGATGGCCGCCGAGGCGGAGAAGACGCGCAAGCTCGACTTCGAGGAGATCCAGATCCCCACCGGCCCGCGGCTGGGCAACCTGGTGGTCGAGGTCGAGCACCTCGACAAGGGGTTCGAGGGCCGCACGCTGATCAAGGACCTGTCGTTCACGCTGCCGCGCAACGGCATCGTCGGCGTCATCGGTCCCAACGGCGTCGGCAAGACCACGCTGTTCAAGACCATCGTCGGGCTTGAGCAGCCCGACAGCGGCACCGTCAAGGTGGGCGAGACGGTCAAGGTGAGCTACGTCGACCAGTCGCGGGGCGGCATCGACCCGAAGAAGACGGTGTGGCAAGTCGTCTCCGACGGGCTGGACTACATCCAGGTCGGGCAGAACGAGATTCCGTCGCGGGCCTATGTCTCGGCGTTCGGGTTTAAGGGACCCGATCAGCAGAAGCCGGCCGGGGTGCTGTCCGGTGGTGAACGCAACAGGCTCAATCTGGCGCTCACGCTCAAAGAAGGCGGGAACTTGATCCTGCTGGACGAGCCGACCAACGACCTCGACGTCGAGACGCTGGGCTCGTTGGAGAACGCGTTGGAGAAGTTTCCCGGCTGCGCGGTGGTGATTTCCCACGACCGCTGGTTCCTCGACCGGACGTGCACCCACATCCTGGCGTGGGAGGGCGACGAGGACAACGAGGCCAAGTGGTTCTGGTTCGAGGGCAACTTCGGAGCCTACGAGGAGAACAAAGTCGAACGGCTCGGAGCCGAAGCGGCGCGTCCGCACAGGGTGACTCACCGAAGGCTGACCCGGGACTAGTGTCAGGCCTACCAGCGCTGGTGTGCGTGCTGAGGCAGGAGCAGTCGGCATGACGGGTCACCGCGGATCCAGGTCAGAGTGGCTGGCTTCTCCTCCGCCCGCTGCGCGGGCGGCATCGTCGCCCGGCCGCAGCCTTCAGGGTGCTGCGGACTGGACGAAGTTCGCTAAGCCTGAGGACATTCCCGAGTGGATCTCGAAGGCGTACACAGACACCTACCAGGGCCCGCACGACGACGATGCCGCAGCCGACCGAGGGTCGGCCGACGGCTCCACTGCTGCCGCGGCGGTGACGCCAGCACTGCTTGCCGCGCACTACCGGCTTGGTCTGCACCGGTCGACTGGAGAAAGCCGAGTCGCCATCTATCCGCCCGACGATCCGGGCGGGTTCGGCCCCGCGCTGCAGTTGGTCACCGACAACGGCGCGATGCTGATGGATTCGGTGACGGTGCTGCTGCACCGGCTTGGTGTGGCGTACGCGGCGATCATGAACCCGGTGTTCCAGGTCCGCCGCAGCCCAGACGGAGATCTGCTGAGCGTCGAGCCGAAGACCGCAGAGAGCTCAGCGAGCGGCGGTGTCGAAGAGACCTGGGTCCACGTACAGCTTTCGCCCTCGGTTGAGCGCGAGTCGCTGCAGGAAGCCGAAAGACTGTTGCCGGGTGTGCTCGCCGATGTGCGTCGGGTCGCAGCGGACTCGGCCGCGATGATCGCCATACTCAGCGACCTGGCCAACGACGTGGAGACCAACGCGAACGGTCGTTACCCGGGGCCGGATAGCGGCGATGTGGCGGCGCTGTTGCGCTGGCTGGCCGACGGGCATTTCACGCTGCTGGGCTATCAACGCTGTCCAGTGCGCGACGGACGCGTGTCGGGCGATGACGCGACCACCAGCCTCGGTGTGCTGCGCCGGCGCAAGGGCTCCCGTCCTCGTCTGACCGACGACACCGAACTGCTGGCGTTGGCGCAGACAAACGTTGCCAGCTATCTGCGCTTCGGCGCTTACCCGTATGTCGTCGCCGTCCGCGAAAACGCCGACGGCAGTGTCTTCGAGCACCGCCTGATCGGGCTCTTCACAGTCGCTGCCATGAACGCCGATGTGCTGGAGATCCCGATCATTTCGGGCAGGGTCCGCGAGGCGCTCGGATTAGCCGACCTCGATTCTGGCCATCCGGGGCAGCTGCTGCTCGACGTCATCCAGACCGTGCCGCGCTCGGAGCTTTTCGCGCTCAGCGCCGAGCAGCTGTTGGCGATGGCCAAGTCCGTGGTGGATCTGGGATCCGGGCGCCGAGCACTGCTGTTCTTGCGCGCTGACCGACTCGAGTACTTCGTCTCGTGTCTGGTCTATCTGCCCCGCGACCGCTACACCACGGCCGTGCGCTTGCAGATCGAGGACATCCTGGTCCGCGAGTTCGGTGGCTCCAGCCTCGAATTCACCGCTCGCGTTACCGAATCGCCCTGGGCGCTTCTGCATTTCATGGTCCGGCTGCGCCCCGACGGCGCCTCGCAGATCGACACCTCCGAAACCAACCGAGTCCGCATTCAGGCGATGCTGACCGAAGCCGCGCGCACCTGGTCCGACCGGCTGATCAGCGAGGCGGCGGGCGCCGCCGTCGGACCCGTCGAGGCTGAGCATTACGCGGCGGCGTTCTCCGAGGCGTACAAACAGGCCGTCACCCCGACCGAGGCGATCAACGACATCGCCATCGTCGAAGAGCTCACTGACGATTCGGTCAAACTCGTGCTCTCCGACCACAACTATGACGACACCGCCCGGCTGACTTGGTATTTGGGCGGGCGAACGGCCTCACTGAGTCAGTTGCTCCCGATGCTCCAATCCATGGGTGTGGTGGTGCTCGAGGAGCGACCGTTCACCGTCACCCGGCCCGACGGACTGCCGGTGTGGATCTACCAGTTCAAAATCACGCCGCAACCGACCATCCCGCTGGCGCCGACCGGTCCTGAGCGCGCGGCGACCGCGAAGCGCTTCGCCGATGCGGTCACCGCGATCTGGGAAGGCCGCGTCGAGACCGACCGGTTCAACGAGCTGGTGATGCGCGCCGATCTGACCTGGCAGCAGGTCGTGCTGCTGCGCAGCTACGCGAAATATCTGCGACAAGTCGGTTTTCCGTACAGTCAGTCCCACATCGAATCAGTGGTGAACGAAAACCCAAATACCGCAAAGTCGTTGGTCAGGCTGTTCGAGGCGTTGTTCGATCCGGCGCCTTCCGGTTCGGCGAAGAGCCGAGATGCTCAAGCTGCCGCTGCGGCGGTCGCCGCGGATATCGACGCATTGGTGAGCCTGGACACCGACCGCGTCCTGCGGGCATTCGCCTCGCTTATCCAGGCCACCATACGCACCAATTACTTTGTGACACGCAAGGGCTCGGCCCGCAGTCAAAATGTGCTGTCGCTGAAGTTGGATGCGCAGCTGGTCGAGGAGCTTCCGCTGCCGCGGCCCAAGTTCGAGATCTTCGTGTACTCGCCCCGCGTCGAAGGTGTGCACCTGCGATTTGGCTATGTGGCGCGCGGCGGCCTGCGTTGGTCGGACCGTCGGGATGATTTCCGCACCGAGATCCTCGGTCTGGTCAAGGCCCAGGCGGTGAAGAACGCCGTCATCGTGCCGGTCGGCGCCAAGGGCGGCTTCGTCGTCAAACGGCCGCCCCTGCCCACCGGCGACTCCGGTGCCGACCGCGAGGCCACCCGAAACGAAGGCATCGCCTGCTACAAGCTGTTCATCTCTGGATTGCTCGACGTCACCGACAACGTCGACCACACCACCGGCAAGGTCAGCACGCCCGCAGAAGTGGTCCGGCGCGACGACGATGACGCCTACCTGGTGGTGGCTGCGGACAAAGGCACCGCGACGTTTTCCGACATCGCCAACGATGTTGCAAAGTCCTACGGGTTCTGGCTGGGCGACGCCTTCGCGTCCGGCGGGTCGGTCGGCTATGACCACAAAGCGATGGGCATCACCGCCAAGGGCACCTGGGAAGCGGTCAAACGGCACTTCCGGGAGATGGGGGTCGACACCCAGACCGAGGACTTCACCGTGATGGGCGTCGGCGACATGAGCGGCGACGTGTTCGGCAACGGCATGTTGCTGTCCAAGCACATTCGATTGCTGGCCGCGTTCGACCACCGCCACATCTTCCTCGACCCCGATCCCGATCCGGCCGCCTCCTGGGAGGAACGACGGCGGATGTTCGATCTGCCCCGCTCCAGCTGGGACGACTACGACAAGTCACTGATCAGCGAGGGCGGCGGGGTGTACAGCCGTGAACACAAAACGATTCCGATCAGCGACCAGGTTCGCGCAGCCCTGGGAATCCAGGACGACGTCACCGAGATGGCACCACCCAATCTGATGCGCGCGATCCTGCAGGCGCCGGTGGATCTGCTGTTCAACGGCGGCATCGGCACCTATGTCAAGGCCGAGGCGGAATCCGACGCCGACGTGGGCGACCGTGCCAACGACCCGGTGCGGGTCAACGCGAACCAGTTGCGCGCCAAGGTCGTTGGCGAGGGCGGCAATCTCGGCGTGACGGCGCGGGGCCGGGTCGAGTTCGATCTCTGTGGCGGCCGGATCAACACCGACGCGATGGACAATTCGGCCGGCGTGGACTGTTCCGACCACGAGGTCAACATCAAGATCCTGATCGACGCCCTGATCACCGCGGGCAAGGTCGAGCCGGGTGAACGTACCCAGCTGCTAGAGTCGATGACCGACGAGGTCGCCGAATTGGTGCTCGCTGACAACGCCGACCAGAGCGACCTGATGGGCACCAGCCGCGCCAATGCGCCCATCCTGCTGCCCGTGCATGCCGACCAAATCAGATACCTGGTGACCGAGCGGGGGCTGAACCGCGAACTCGAGGCGCTGCCCTCGGATAAGGAGATAGCACGACGACTCGAGGCCGGCCTCGGGCTTACATCACCGGAACTCGCGACGTTGATGGCGCACGTCAAGCTGACGCTCAAAGACGAACTGTTGAACACCGATCTGCCGGATCAAGAAGTATTCGCCAGCAGATTGCCGCGATACTTCCCGTCGGTGCTGCGCGACCGTTTCGGTCCGGCGATCCGCTCCCACCAGCTGAGGCGGGAGATCGTGACCACGATGCTGGTTAACGATCTGGTCGATACCGC
Organism: Mycobacterium sp.; assembly: GCF_052143115.1. GTDB lineage: Bacteria > Actinomycetota > Actinomycetes > Mycobacteriales > Mycobacteriaceae > Mycobacterium. The sequence continues at coordinate 16,739 of NZ_JBKQTQ010000121.1, read as the reverse complement.
CGGCATCAGCTATGACTACCGGATCGCCCAGGACGTCGGCGTCAGTCCGGTGGACGCGGTGCGCACCTATGCGGCGACCGATGCCATCTTCGGGGTGGACCAACTGTGGCACAATATCCGCGCGGCGGACGTGTCGATCGCGGTATCTGATCGGATGACATTGGATACCCGTCGGCTGATCGACCGAGCCGGACGCTGGTTGCTCAACTACCGTCCGCAACCGTTGGCGGTCGGTGCCGAAATCAACCGATTCGCCAAGAAGGTGGAGACGCTGACCCCGCGCATGTCGGAGTGGCTGCGGGGTGACGACAAGGCGATTGTGGGAAAGGAAGCCGCGGACTTCGTCTCGCAGGGCGCATCCGGAGAACTGGCCTACATGGTCGCCGGCGGTTTGTACCGGTACAGCTTGCTTGACATCATCGACATCGCCGACATCGAGGACCACGACCCCGCCGAGGTCGCTGACACGTATTTCGCGCTGATGGACCGCCTGGGCACTGACGGTCTGCTGACCGCGGTCTCCGCGTTGCCACGCAGCGATCGCTGGCATTCGTTGGCGCGCTTGGCGATTCGCGACGATGTTTACGCCTCATTGCGGTCGTTGTGTTTTGACGTGCTCGCTGTCGGTGAACCGGACGAAAGCGGTGAAGAGAAGATCGCCGAATGGGAACACACCAGCGCTTCGCGGGTGGAGCGCGCGCGGCGGACGCTGACCGAGATCTACGAGAGTGGCCAGACGGATCTGGCCACCCTGTCGGTGGCGGCACGGCAGATTCGCCGCATGACGAGTACCAGCGGGCGGGGATCCTCAGGGTGAGCACGGGTTTCGTCGCGCCTGTCCCGGTCCGGTGGTCGGACATCGATATGTACCAGCACGTCAACCACGCGACCATGGTCACGATTCTCGAAGAGGCCCGCGTCCCATTCCTTTCGCATGCGTTCGGTGCGGACATCACCAGCATCGGTCTGCTGATCGCCGATGTGCGCGTCACATACAAAGGGCAGCTGCGCCTGGCCGATTCGCCGCTGCAGGTCACCGTGTGGGTGAAACGTTTGCGGGCGGTCGATTTCACACTCGGCTATGAAGTGCGGTCGGTCAACGCCGACCCGGAGTCGAAGCCCGCCGTGATCGCCGAGTCCCAACTGGCCGCATTCCACATCGACGAGCAGCGGCTGGTGCGCCTTTCGCCCCACCATCGGGAATACTTGCAGCGGTGGCTCCGGTAGCCGAGCGGGGACTGTGGCTGGGGCCAGAATCCATGGCCGGCCAGCGCGCGGACTTGGCCGCGTTCGTCGAGCGGACGGCGCGGCTCGACTCCGCCGCGGTGATCCGGCTTCGCGCCCGTGCGGGCGGGCTAATCACGGCTTGGGCGGCCACCGGCTTCGACGTGCTGGCCAGCCGGGTAGTGGCCGGCACCCTGCGGCCCGACGACTTATCCGTTGGCGCAGACGAATTGGCACGTGGACTGACCGCGGTAGACAGCACCGGCTACGTCAATCCCGGCTCCCCGATGGATTCCGCGTGGCGGGGTGGTTTGCCGCCGGACTCAGGTTTCACCCACCTCGACGACGTACCCGCGCGCCTGATGCTGGATTTGGCGCAGCGCGGCGCGCAGCTGGCCAAAGAGCACGGCAGCGCCCAGGGCCCGCCGGTGTCGCTGCTCGACCAGGAGGTGATCCGGGTCAGCTCAGCCGACGTCAGCGTGGGCGTACCCATGCGGTGTGTATTCGCCTTGACTGCAATGGGTTTCCTACCGCAGTCATCGGAGGCTGTGGACGCCGACGAGATCGTGCGGGTCCGCGCATTGCCGGTCTGGTTGCGCATCGACGCGCGGTTCGGTTCGGTGTATCGGCGGCGCGGCGACCCGGCGCTGGTGCTGCGCTGATCCGTCCCCTTGTTCGCCGGATAGGAATTTCCGCTATGCGGGATACCGGAACCACAACGGCAGAACCGAATGAAGGTGATCTATGAACTTCTTCAAGCCCACTCGGTATTCTACGTAGCCGTAGCGGTCTGTCGCGCGCGCGGGAAACGCAATGCCGAGACCGAATAGTCCGGGAGCCAGAATGCCGTTGTTAGGGTTGTAATCTAGCTGGCCCCACTGCTTCGTCTCAGGCAACGTTCTCCGCTCGAAGCCGACCGTGTAAACGGCGCGGTCGCATTCGGCAAGCTTTTCTTCGAAGTCCGGGCTAGATATCCAGCACCGCTCCAAGCGGTCTGGGTACACGTCGTCGATATTTTCTCGAGCCCACACAGCCGCTCGTCCTTTGAGACCGGAATCGTCGAACAGGATCCAGTCGTCCAGGTTTACCGCGTATCTGAGCGGGCTGCGGTAGAAATTGATCACTTTCTCGACAGGGTGACGCAACAGATGCGGCAACGCGATCATCGAGGAGTGCGAAGAACCAAACACGGCGACTGTGGCGTCTCCCAAGGGTTCTCCCGCGAGCTTCTCGGGATCGAGCGCGACTTCTACGGGAATCTCCTTTAGCTGGGGGTAGGCGAGCTTTTTGGGAACCGCGCCAACGGCCAAGACCACGTTTTTCGAGGTAAGTTGCTGCTGCTCCGTTTCAATTCTCCACTGCCTTCTTTCTAAGAAGAGAGCGGTCGCCGTCGTTTCAAAGGGCTGCACCCGCTCACGCAGGTGTTCGGTGACCCACACCAAAGGATCAGCGACCAAGGCGAGGGTGCAGGTCTCTTGAGGGTCCGCGTCGCGCAGTGGCATACGAGGCGCCGCTGAGAACCGGAATGCGGATGAGCCATTCAAATAGCTCAGGAAGAGGCCAACCTGCGTGTTACTCGACACCGACCGCCACTTGCCGCCGAGGTCGCCGGCCGCGAAGGCAGGATCGATCCAGGCGATGTCCTCGGGCGCTATGCCGTGATCGAGGAGCTTGCCTACCGCCGCGATTCCCGCAGGTCCGGCGCCGATGACTGTCCACGCGTAGGCCATGGGTTATGTATAGAGACGCGGGTGGCGATGCGCTACTGGTGGGGGTCGGGCGACTACACGAGCCACGCCGCCGCGTTCGGCGGCAACTTCCGGTCAACCAGCGGCGCGCTGCTCAGAATCAGGTCTCCGTCCGGCAGCGGCAGCGGCCGCTTGCCAGTGTTCAGTGCACAACGCAGCCCGTCGTCACCGCGGGCGAACACCAGCGCGCCGCGCGGTGCGGCCAGCCACTCGACCCGATTTCCGGTGAACTCCACACGGCTACGCCGTATTTCGAGCGCGTGCTGGAAGAACGCCAACGTCGAGTCGGGTTCGCCGAGCTGATTTTCGGCGGTCAGGGCCGCCCATTCCGGCGGTATCGGCAGCCAGGTGTCGGGTGATGTGGAGAACCCGAACGGGGGAGAGTGGCCGTGCCACGGCATCGGAATGCGGCACCCGTCGCGGCCGCGTACGGTGTGCCCCGAGCGTTCCCACGTCGGATCCCGCAGCGCTTCGTCGGGCAACTCGACGTTGGGCAGCCCCAACTCCTGCCCGTTGTAGATGAACACCGCGCCCGGCAGGGCGAGCGTAACCATCGCCATCGCCCGCGCCCGATCGAGTCCGACGGCGCGATCGCCGTAGCGGCTGGGTCCCCGCTCGACATCGTGATTTTCCAACGTCCATGTGGGAGTTGCGTTTTCAATCGCCGCCGCAGCCAGGGTGTTCTCGATCGCATCGTGGATGTCTGCGATGTCGAATTCGGCTCGCACCATGCGGAAATTGAAGCCCAGGTGCAGCTCGTCGGCGCGCAAGTACTCGGCCCAGCTGGCGTTGTCGAAAACCCAAACCTCTCCGATGGTCACTGCCTCGGGATAGTCGTCCATGACCGTGCGGATGTCGCGGTGAATCGCGTGCACATTAGGGTGATTGAACCGTGGATCACCGTCGCTGAGCATCCTTGGCCGCATTTCGACATCGGTGTCCGGAAGGCCCGGCGGCTTAGCCATCCCGTGCGCGACGTCGATGCGGAACCCGTCGACGCCACGCTCCAGCCAGAACCGCAACGTCTTCTCAAGATCGTCGAAGACCTCTGGGTTGTCCCAGTTGAGGTCCGGCTGTTCGACGTCGAAGAGATGCAGATACCACTGGCCCGGATTACCGTCCGGCTCCACGACCCGGGTCCAGGACGGTCCGCCGAACACGGACTGCCAGTTATTCGGCGGCTCCAGCCCACCGGGTCCCCGACCGTCGCGGAAGATGTAGCAGTTCCGGGCGGCGCTGCCTGGTTCGGCGGCCAGCGCCTCCTGAAACCAGGGATGCTGCGAGCTGGTGTGGTTGGGCACCAAATCCATGGTGATCTTGATGTCGCGCTCATGGGCTGCGGCGATCAGTCGCTCAAAAGCGGCCAGGCCGCCGAACAGCGTATCCACATCGCGCGGGTCCGCCACGTCGTAGCCATGGTCGGCCATCGGCGACACCATGACGGGGCTGAGCCAGAGCGCGTCGACGCCCAGCCGGACCAGATAGTCCAGCCGCGACGCCACTCCGTCGAGGTCACCCACGCCGTCGCCGTTGCTATCGGCAAAGGACCGCGGATACACCTGATAGAACACCGCGCGCGACCACCACGGCTCACGTTGTTGGGATGTCATCAGAAGGCGGAATTCACCAGCGAGTGCGCGGCCATCTCCAGGTAGTCGAGCAGCTCCTTACGATGCGCGTCGTCGAGAGTGTCGGAGTCGATGGACGCGATTGCCGTGTGCATGCACCGCAGCCAGGCGTCGCGCTCGAACGGGCCGATCTGGAACGGAGCGTGCCGCATCCGCAGCCGGGGATGGCCGCGCTGGTCGGAGTAGGTTCGCGGGCCGCCCCAATACTGCTCGAGGAACATCCGCAGCCGTTCCTCCGCGCCCGCCAAGTCGTCTTGCGGGTACACCCGACGCAGAATTTCGTCCTCGGCGACCAGCTCGTAAAAACGCGACACGATCGCGTGGAAGGTGTCCGCGCCACCGACCGCGTCGTAAAAGGACTGTTGTAGTTGTTCCATCACCTCCATTGTGGGGCATCGGGACCGACGGCCGGGTGCATGTCACCCGTCGGCGCAGAAGTTGGCACCGCCTGTTCACCGGATTGACCAGCCAACACCAGCCAATTTGGCGTGCGATCGATGGCGAATCGTGGTGGACTGGTCGGCGGAGGACGTATGTCGCAGGGCAAAAGACGCCGCAGCCACCGCAGTTCAGGTGCCGCGGCAGGGCTAACCGGGCCCGCAACCGGCCCATGCCTGCACAGTGTGTCCAGCGTCCCCCCCGTCTCTCACTCGCCCGTTTCGCATGACACCGGATCTATCTGGAATCGCCGGCGTGTGCTGCTGCTGAACTCCACCTACGAGCCGCTGACCGCGTTGCCCGTCCGTCGGGCCATCATCATGCTGATCTGCGGCAAAGCCGACGTCGTGCACGACGATCCGTCCGGACCCGTCCTTCACTCGGCGACCAGATCGATCGCGTTGCCGTCGGTGATTCGGCTGCGGTCATACGTCCGAGTGCCCTACCGGGCTCGTGTCCCGATGACCCGGGCCGCACTGATGCACCGTGACCGCTTCTGTTGCGCGTACTGCGGGGCCAAGGCCGACACCGTCGACCATGTGGTGCCACGGAGCCGCGGCGGCGATCACTCCTGGGAGAACTGCGTCGCATGCTGCTCAACCTGTAACCACCGAAAGGGTGACAAGTTGCTCACCGAACTCGGCTGGTCGCTGCGGTTGGCGCCGACCTCGCCGAAAGGCCAGCACTGGCGGCTGCTGTCGACGGTCAAAGAACTCGACCCGTCGTGGGCGCGATACCTGGGCGAAGGCGCGGCCTAGCACGGTTTGTTGTCTGACTGCACCCGATGACCGCCGGTGGGATACGGTTTGCGTCGTGAGCATGATGGAAATCCACCTCTACTTAGTGGGCATCCCGTTGTTGCTGGTGATCGTGCTGGTGGCGCTGATCTGGTCGCACAAGGGACCGCACCCAGCGACCTACAAGATGTCCGAGCCATGGACGCATGCCCCAATTCTGTGGGCCGCCACCGACGAGGTTCTCGGTAACGGTCACGGGGCGCATTCTGGCCACGGCACATCGGAATTCAGCGTGGGGGGTGGCGCGAGTGGCAAGTGGTGAGGTCGCAACCGTCACGCCCGCGGAGTTGCCCAACGGCTCGGTGATCACCACCAGCGGGCGGATCTCCGGGGTCACCGAACCCGGAGAGGTGTCGGTGCACTACCCGTTCCCCATCGACGACCTGGTCACCCTTGACGACGCGTTGACCTACGGGTCGCGGGCCGCCGGCGCGCGGTTCGCCGTCTACATCGGGGACCTGGGCAGCGACACCGCAGCGCGAGCCCGCAAGGTCCTGGGCAGGGTACCGACGCCGGATAACGCCGTGCTGATCGCCGTCTCACCCGACCAGCATGTGATCGAGGTGGCCTACGGCTCCCAGGTGCGCGGCCGGGGCGTCGAGTCGTCCGCACCGCTTGGTATCGCCGCCGCGGCGTCGGCGTTCCAGGAGGGCCACCTGATCGACGGCCTGGTCAGCGCGGTCCGGGTGACCAGCGCCGGTATCTCGCCGGCCTAGCCGCTTTCCGCGCCGTCAGGCCGCCCCGCCGTCGAACCGACGCGCCCGCAGCGACCGCTCGACGCCGGCCCGGCCCTCGAGTACCAGTCGGCGCAGCGCCGGAGGCAGTCCGGGGTCGGCAAGAAATTGGTCCGCGGCCGCGAGGCCGTCGTCACTGATGTCCCACGACGGGTACAGACCGACCACCACTGTCTGGGCGACCTCGCTGGACCGGCGGTCCCACACGCCGCGGATCGCGGCGAAGTAGCGGGCGCCGAACGGCTTTAGCAGCTCGGCCTGCCCGGGCTCGACGAAGCCGGCGATGATCGAGCGCCCGACGATGTTGGGCAGTGTGTCGTCTTCGATGACCTGGCTCCAGGCCTGCTCCTTGACGGCCAACTGCGGCCGCGCCGCCGAGGCTTGGGCCCCTTGCCGCTTGCCTGCTGCCGTCGGGTCGCGCTGCACCTCGGCATCGATGAAGGGCGTTTGCGGGCCGTCGGCGTCGACATCGCCGGCCGCGGCCAGCGCAGTGACGATGCGCCAACGCAGATCGGTGTCGATCGACAGACCGGCCAGTCCCAAGTCGGCGGGGTCATGGTCGAGCAGGTCGGCCAGCACCACGACATGCCGGGTCGACAGCACAGATGTGCACAGCGCATTGACGAAGGCCAGCTGATGGTCCGAACCCGCCTGCGCCCCGCGGGCCAACTCCAGCAGCCGGTCAGCGAAAGCCGGCCAGCCGTCCGAACGGGCCCAGTCGGGGTCGGCGTAAGAACCCAGTGCGGTCTGCGCCTGCAGCAGTAGCCGCTGCGCTACCCCTACTTCGGTCTCGGCCTGAACGCCGCCGGCGACCAGTGACACGAAGTCGCGGGCGCGCAGTTCGGCGTCGCGGGTCATCTCCCAGGCCGCCGACCACACCAGTGTGCGCGGCAGCGGCTCGGCGATGTCGGCGATGCGGTGCAGCGCGGTCTGCAGCGACTCGGGGTCCAGCCGCAGCGAGCAGTAGGTCAGGTCGTCATCGTTCACCAGAATCAACTTGCCCCGCGAAACATTAACCAGCGCAGGAACTTCAGTGCTCGCGCCGCTGATGTCGAGCTCTTCGCGATGCACTCGCACCAAGCGACCGGTTCCGTCGTCGTCGTAGATGCCGACCGCCAGCCGGTGCACCCGAGTCTCGCCGGCGCCGGGCTCAGCGCCGCTTTGCGTCACCGCGAACCGGGTGAACCGGCCCTGCTCGTCAACGTCGAAGTCGGGGCGCAGCGTGTTCAGGCCGGTGGTCTTGAGCCACTGTCGGCCCCAGTCGGACAGGTCGCGGCCGGAGGCCTTTTCCAGCGCGGCCAGCAGATCGTCGAACGTGGCGTTGCCGAACGCGTGAGCGCGGAAATAGTCGCGCAGACCGGCCAGGAAATGCTCCAGCCCGACATAGGCCACCAGCTGCTTGAGCACACTGGCGCCTTTGGCGTAGGTGATGCCGTCGAAGTTGACCTCGACGGCGGCCAGGTCGGGAATGTCGGCCGCCACCGGATGCGTCGTGGGTAGCTGATCCTGCCGGTAGGCCCACGACTTTTCGGTGTTGGCGAATGTCGTCCAGGCTTGGGTGAATTCGGTGGCCTCGCTTTCGCACAGCACCGAGGCGAAGGTGGCGAAAGACTCGTTGAGCCACAGGTCGTCCCACCACCGCATGGTGACCAAATCGCCGAACCACATGTGCGCCATCTCGTGCAGCACCGTTTCGGCGCGACGCTCATAGGACGCGCGGGTGACCTTGCTGCGGAACACGTAGTCCTCCAAGAAGGTCACCGCGCCGGCGTTCTCCATGGCGCCCGCATTGAACTCCGGGACGAACAGCTGGTCGTATTTGCCGAACGCGTATGGGACGCCAAAGTTCTTGTGATAGAAGCCGAATCCTTGCTTGGTCTGGGTGAACAGCCGGTCGGCATCCATGAACTCGGCGAGCGTGGCGCGGCAGAAGATGCCCAGCGGAATTTCGCCGTACTCGTCGCTGTAGGTGTCATCCCAGCGTGCATACGGGCCGGCAATCAGCGCCACCAGGTAGGTGCTCATCCGCGGTGTGGTGGCAAACATGTGCACGCCGCCCTCGACGCTGAGCGCGGCACCGTTGGACACGACGTGCCAGTGCTGCGATGCGGTCACCGACAGATCGAACGTCGCTTTGAGGACGGGCTGGTCGAAGCAGGCGAACATCCGCTTGGCGTCGGCAGTTTCGAACTGCGAGTACAAATAGACTTCGTTGTCGACCGGGTCGACGAATCGGTGCAGACCCTCGCCGGTGTGAGAGTAAAGGCAGTCCGCGTCGACCACGACGATGTTGCGCTCGGCCAGACCGGTCAGCGCAATTCCGGTCGACTCGTTGTACGCGGACACGTCGAGGTCGCGGCCGTTGAGAGTCGCACTGCGCACCGTCTCGGCGGCGAGGTCGATGACGGTGTCGGCGCCGGCGAGCGCATCGAACTGCACGGTGGTGATCGAGCGGAAGGTGCGTTCGCCCGGCCCGCCGTTGCCGTCGGTCAGATCCAGGTCGATCCGGTAACTGTCGACGGTGATCAGCGCAGCGCGTTCGGCGGCTTGGTCACGGGTGAGGTTCGGAAGTGCCACATGTCCAACTTAAGCGGTGCGACGATGCTGGCCGCTTGGTGGCGGGGCAAACAGTCCCAGGGACGGGAACAGGACCGCCGCGGCTAAGGTTGTGCTGGACGGCTAGTCGACCGTCGAGGAGAGGACTCCCATGCCTGACAAGTCAGTTGCCGATTTTTGGTTCGATCCGCTGTGCCCGTGGGCATGGATCACCTCCCGCTGGATCTTGGAGGTGGAGAAGGTCCGCGACATCGACGTCAATTTCCGGGTGATGAGCCTGGCGGTGCTCAATGAAAACCGCGAAGGTCTGCCCGAGGAATACAAGGAACGGTTGGCCAAGGCGTTCGGGCCGGTACGGGTGGCGATTGCCGCCGAGCAGGCCCATGGCGCCAAGGTGCTCGCGCCGCTGTACACGGCGATGGGCACCCGCATTCACAACGAGGGCAACAAAGACCTGGACGACGTTATCAAGCAGTCGCTCGCGGAGGTCGGTTTGCCGAGCGAGCTGGCCGACGCCGCCAACACCGACGTCTACGACGACGCCTTGCGCAAGAGCCATCACGCCGGGATGGACGCCGTCGGCGACGACGTCGGCACACCGACCATCCACGTCAACGGGGTGGCGTTCTTCGGCCCCGTGCTGTCGAGGATTCCGCGCGGCGAGGAGGCCGGCAAGCTATGGGACGCCTCGGTGACCTTCGCGGCCTACCCGCACTTCTGGGAGCTCAAGCGGAGCCGTACCGAGCCACCGGAATTCGACTGATCGCATTGCGCCGTTCAGTTCAGCCGGGTAAGGATTGCGGGCATGCGCGTCTACCTGGGTTCTGACCACGCCGGATTCGAGCTCAAACAGCAGATCATCGAGCACTTGAAGGAAACCGGACACGAGCCGATCGACTGCGGTGCCTTCAGCTACGACCCCGAGGACGACTACCCGGCGTTTTGCATCGCGGCCGCGACGCGCACACTCGCCGACCCGGGCAGCTTGGGCATCGTTCTGGGTGGATCGGGCAACGGCGAACAGATCGCCGCGAACAAGGTGCCTGGAATCCGATGTGCATTGGCGTGGAGCGTCGAAACCGCATCACTCGCTCGTGAGCACAACAACGCCCAGCTGATCGGCATCGGTGGTCGCATGCACACCGTTCCCGAAGCGTTGGCCATGGTTGACGCCTTCTTGACCACGCCGTGGTCGAAAGCCGAACGGCACCAACGACGCATCGACATTCTCGACGAGTACGAGCGCACCCACCAGGCACCTTTGGTGCCCGGCGGCGAAGCTGGATAGCCTCCGTGCCCGAAGGGCATACCCTGCATCGACTGGCCCGGCTGCACCAGCGCCGATATGCCGGTGCGCCAGTGGCAGTCTCGAGTCCGCAGGGGCGGTTCGCTGCGGACGCATCCGCAGTCGACGGCCGGGTATTGCAGCGCGCCAGCGCGTGGGGTAAGCATCTGTTCCACCACTATGTCGGCGGCTCGACCGTGCATGTGCACCTCGGGCTGTACGGCACCTTCACCGAATGGCCACTGCCGCGCGATGTTGCGATGCCGGTTGCCGTCGGGCAGGTGCGGATGCGGATGGTCGGCGCGGAATACGGCACCGATCTGCGCGGCCCGACGGTGTGCGAGATTCTCGACGATGCGCAAGTCGCCGATGTGGTGGCTCGGCTCGGGCCCGACCCGCTTCGCCGCGACGCCGATCTGGCGTGGCCGTGGGCACGGATCACCAAGTCGCGCAGGCCAATCGGCGCGCTGTTGATGGATCAGACGGTGATCGCCGGCGTCGGCAACGTCTACCGAAATGAGCTGTTGTTCCGCCATGGCATCGACCCGTATCGGGCCGGCCGGGCGATCGGTCAAGCCGAGTTCGCCGCCGCATGGACCGACTTGGTGGACTTGATGAAGATCGGCTTGCGGCGCGGCAAGATCATCGTGGTACGCCCTGAGCACGACCACGGTGCACCCTCTTACGGCCCAGGTCGGCCGCGCACATACGTGTACCGGCGCGCCGGGGACCCATGCCGGGTGTGTGGGACCACGATCGGCACTGCCGAACTGGAGGGCCGAAACGTCTTTTGGTGCCAAACCTGCCAGACGTGAGCCGGCTGGTTGCAGCATGACGGGATGAACGAAAACGGTCGGGTTGGTAGTTGCTCATCTGACCAAAAGCGTCCGCTAGGCAATCACATAGCTTGCCCCAGTATTCATACTCGCATGAACAAGTTCGCAAGCAGTGTTGCCGCGGCAGCGGTGATGGCCGCCGGTTTGGGGTGGGTCGGTTTGGCCGCCGCTACCGAGGTTCAAGCGCAACCTGGGCCCAACATCAATTGGTGCCCGGGCGATTTCTGGGATCCGACGTGGGGCACTAACTGGGACTGGAACGCCTGTCACGGCAGCTGGCAACCGCCCCCAAACAACATTCCTGGACCTACCGTCACCCGAGCTGTACCAGGTGGGCCGGGACCGGTCCGCCCCGGAGGCCCTGGTGGGCCAGGAGGACCGGGTAACCCTGGTGGACCTGGGCCTGGTAGGCCTGGTGGGCCAGGACCTGGAGGCCCCGGCGGACCTGGAGAACCCGGCGGGCCAGGAGGACCGGGTGGGCCAGGTGGACACGAACCCGGCGGCCCTGGGGGTCACGGCGGACACGGGCCTGGCGGACCGGGAGGGCCCGGCGAACCGGGTGGACCTGGAGGACCGGGTGGACATGGAGGCCCCGGCGGACCTGGAGAACCCGGCGGGCCAGGAGGACCGGGTGGGCCAGGTGGACCTGGAGGCCCTGGGGAGCCTGGTGGGCCTGGTGGACACGAACCGGGCGGTTCGGGGCCCGAGGGACAGGGACCGGGTGGCCCCGGATCTGGGCCAGAAGCGGGCGCACCTGGGCCGAACGGCTCTGAGCCGGGCGCGCCTGCGCCGGAACCTGCCGGACCCGGACCGGATGCCGGCGCACCTGCACCTGACGCGGGCTCACCTGCACCGGATGCCGGCGCGCCTGCACCAGATTCCGGCTCGTCTGCGGGCGCCGACTCATCCGGGGGTGTCGACTCATCTGCCGGTGCGGACTCGTCTGGCGGAGGCGATTCATCCGGTGGCGGCGACTCATCCGGTGGCGGCGACTCATCCGGGGGAGGCGACAGCTGATACCGAAGGCGGCGAAACCGCGCGGCTGCGAATTCGTCTGGCAATTGAGGGGTTTCGGGTGTTATATCCAACTCTGCATTCCTATGCAGTGTGAAGAACGCACCCCCAATGAGGACAGAAGGGCCGCATGAAAAACGTCGTGCGGTTTGCCGCAGCAACCGCCGTGATGGCCGCCGGTTTGGCATCAGCCGGTCTGGGCGCTGCAACGGAGGCTCGAGCTCAGCCAGGCCCGCTCCCGTGGTGGTGTCCAGGTGAATTCTGGGACCCGGGTTGGGGCCCCAACTGGGACTGGGGAGACTGCCACGGCAACTGGCAGGGACCTGGGCCTAACCCTCATCCCGATCCGCACTGGGGACCGGGATGGGGTCCCGGGGAACCGCCTCCGGGCGGGCCGGAATAGTTGTTCATCACCGCCTTGCCAATGCAGGTTCTCCGGCCTGGCGGTGCGGTTTTGCAAGACAGGGGCCAGCGCGAGCGGTCGGCTCAGTTCTTCTTGACCCCGAGCGCCGCGTAAATCTCGTCACTGAGCGCCACGCTGCGCGGGTCGGCGTTGGCCTTGGTGGCGTCATACCGGTTCATCACGTACGCGTAACCGATGCGGTGCTCGAGGTCGACGAAACCGAACGAGCCGCCCAGGCCGCCATGGCCCAAAATCCGCGGATTGGGTCCGTTGACGCAGCGCTGGTTGAGCATGTAGCCCAGACCCCACCCGTGGTCGGCGACGCGCGGGCCGAGGACCAGATCCGTGTCGAAGCCGCCCTGCGACACCCGGATCAGATCCATGTGCCGGCGACTGAGCAGTTGCTCCTGCGCCAGCGCGTTGTAGAAGGTCGCCAGTCCCAGCGCCGAGACCTGCCCGTTGGTGCCCGGGAACTCGACCTCGCGCCACAGCTCGAGATCGTTGGAGCCGACTTCGTCGTCGGGTGCGAACCCCATCGATACGGCCAGGCCGGCCTTGGGGTGTTCAGCCAGCGTGGTGGGGTAGCCGGGAGCGTTGACGTCGGCCAGCATCTGGCGGATGTGCGGCTTCTCCACCAGATCGGCGCAGCGGCGTTGCTCGGTGCGCGACAAGCCGATGTGGACCTCGGCGCCGAGTGGCTCGGCGATCTCGGTGCGCAGGTACTGACCCACCGTGCCACCGGTGACCCGGCGGAACACCTCGCCGAGGATGAACCCGAAGGTGGTCATGTGGTAGCCCTGCGCGGTGCCCGGCTCCCACCACGGTTCGGCGGCGGCCAGTCGTTCGCAGACCAAATCCCAGTCGGTGACTTGCTGCCAGGGCAGTCGCTTGCGCGGCCCGATCACCCCCGACCGGTGACTCATCACCATGGCGATGGTGATGGCCTCCTTGCCGGCCTGCCCGAACTCGGGCCAGTAGCGGGCCACCGGCGCATCCAGATTGAGCTCACCGCGCTCGACGAGCTGATGTACGCATGTGCTGGTCAGGCCTTTGGTGCCGGACAGCACGGTGGCCAACGTGTCCACCTGCCACGGCCGGGTACCGGCGGCGTCGGCCGTACCGGCCCACAGGTTAACGACAAGCTCGCCATCCACCCAGGCTGCGACCGCTGCACCGACCTCGTGGCGCAGCGCGAAGTTCTGCTCGAACGCCTCGCGTACCCTCTCGAAGCGCGACGCGCATGAGCCTTGAACATCGCGAGCGGCCGTGGCGCCTGTGTGCTGAATTTTAGGCCTCCTCAGCCTGGCCGGATTGGGCCCAATCGGCCGCCGGCTGCATTTGTCGGCCTCCGGGGCTTCGTCGGCCTGCTCAGCCTCTTCAGCCTAGTCGGCCGTTGTGTCAAATGCCCGCTTGGAGCGGGCGACGGGAATCGAACCCGCGTAGCTAGTTTGGAAGACTAGGGCTCTACCATTGAGCTACGCCCGCGTGTATTAGTCGAGCGCGACTGTACGTCGCGGCAGACATCAAATCCAAATGATGCCGTCCCGTGATCTGGTTGTGAGGCCGTTACTGGAATGGCGCGGCTTGGCCGTAGGATCGCGAGGTCAGCGCGGGGTGTAGCGCAGCTTGGTAGCGCATCCGCTTTGGGAGCGGAAGGCCGCAGGTTCAAATCCTGTCACCCCGACCGGCACGCCACGGCCAACGGGCATCCACCAGCAGAAGACCGCCAGTACAAACGAGGAGCAAACCCGTGAAGAGCACCGTCGAGCAGTTGAGCCCCACCCGGGTTCGCATCAACGTTGAGGTGCCTTTCACCGAGCTGCAGCCCGACTTTGACAGGGCCTACAAAGAGCTGGCCAAGCAGGTGCGACTGCCGGGGTTTCGTCCCGGCAAGGCGCCGGCCAAGCTTCTGGAGGCGCGCGTCGGCCGCGAGGCGATGCTCGACCAGGTCGTCAACGAGGCATTACCCGGCCGCTACGGCCAAGCCGTCACCGAATCCGACGTGCGACCGCTGGGCCAGCCCGATATCCAGGTGACCAAAAAGGAGTACGGCCAGGAGCTGGTTTTCACCGCCGAGGTCGACGTACGACCTGAGATCACGCTGCCCGACCTGAGTTCGCTGGCGATCACGGTGGATCCGATCAAAGTCGGCGACGAGGACGTCGATGCCGAACTGCAGTCCTTGCGTGCCCGGTTCGGCACCCTGACCGGAGTCGAGCGGCCCGCCGCGACCGGCGACTTCGTCTCGATCGACCTGTCGGCCAACATCGACGGCGAAGACGTGCCCGAGGCATCGACGAAGGGCCTGTCACATGAGGTCGGCTCCGGCCAGCTCGTCGACGGCCTCGACGATGCGATCGTCGGCCTGTCAGCCGGGGAAAGCCGGACCTTCACCACCACGATGGCAGCCGGTCCGCACGCCGGGAAGGAAGCCGAAGTCACCGTGACTGTCGGCCCGGTCAAGGAACGCGAGCTGCCCGAGCCCGATGACGAATTCGCGCAGCTGGCAAGCGAATTCGACACCATCGACGAGTTGCGCGCCAGTCTGGCCGATCAGGTGAGCGGGGCCAAGCGCGTCCAGCAGGCGGAGGAGATCCGCGTCGCCGCGTTGGATGCCTTGCTAGAGCAGGTCGACATGCCGCTGCCGGAAGCGATCGTGCAGGCCCAGGTGGACAACACCTTGCACAGCGCGCTGCATGGCCTCGATCACGACGAAGCCAAGTTCGCCGAAGCGCTGGAAAAGCAGGGTTCGTCGCGCGAAGAGTTCGACGCGAACACCCGCTCGAACGCCGAGAAGGCCATCAAGACGCAGTTGCTGCTGGACGCACTGGGCGACGACCTCGACATGCAGGTGAGCCAGCAGGACCTCACCGAACGGCTGGTGCTGTCGTCGCAGCAGTACGGCATCGAACCCCAACAGTTGCTCGCCTACCTCCAGGAGAACAATCAGCTGCCGGCGATGTTCGCCGACGTGCGGCGCGGGCTGACCATCGCCGCCGCGGTCGAGGCGGCGACGGTCACCGACACCGACGGCAACGTCGTCGACACCGAGGAGTTCTTCGGCACGCGCTCCCAACCGGAGGCCGGGAATGATGGGAAGGCCGCGGGAGTCGAAAAGGTCGGCGAGGAGGGCGAGGAAGAGGAAGCTGAAGCCGTGGACGCCAGAGAGGCCGCTGCCTCCTCCGAGGAGCCGTCGGGCGATACGAAGTGACGCTGTGAGCGAACGCGGGGACTTCGGGGAGTGCGCGGCGGCCCCGGTTGGTTAGTGTCGGTGAATACGGAACTCGAGAAAGCAGGTAAGCCACTGTGAGCCGTGCGACTGAAATGCGGGCGAACGCGGGGGGTCTGAACCTCGTCGATTCGGTCTATGAGCGTCTGCTCTCTGAGCGCATCATTTTCCTGGGGTCGCAGGTGGATGACGACATCGCGAACCGGCTGTGCGCGCAGATCTTGCTGCTCGCGGCCGAAGACTCCAATAAGGACATCTCGCTGTACATCAACTCTCCGGGCGGATCGATCAGCGCCGGGATGGCGATCTACGACACGATGGTGCTGGCGCCGTGCGACATCGCCACTTACGGGATGGGGATGGCCGCGTCGATGGGCCAGTTCCTGCTGGCCGCCGGCACCAAGGGCAAGCGTTACGCGCTGCCGCACGCCCGCATCCTGATGCACCAGCCGCTGGGCGGCGTGACCGGCAGCGCGGCCGACATCGCGATCCAGGCCGAGCAGTTCGCCGTCATCAAGAAGGAGATGTTCCGGCTCAACGCGGAATTCACCGGCCAGCCGATCGAACGCATCGAGGCGGATTCCGACCGCGACCGATGGTTCACCGCCCCGGAGGCCCTCGAATACGGTTTCGTCGACCACATCATCACCCGCGCCGCTCACATCACCAACGGAGAAGCCCAATGAACCCCGAGACCCAGCCCCAGGCGCGCTATATCCTGCCGTCGTTCATCGAGCACTCCAGCTTCGGCGTCAAGGAGTCCAACCCCTACAACAAGCTGTTCGAGGAACGCATCATCTTCCTGGGCTCGGACGTGAACGACGAAGTCGCCAACCGGCTGTGCGCA
>NZ_JBKQTQ010000120.1:0-23669 GCF_052143115.1 Mycobacterium sp. | reverse complement strand
ATCCAGCCTAGCCCTGCGACGATGCAGAGCGCGTAGCGCGATGCTGAGGAGCCGGGCAATCCAGCCTAGCCCTGCGACGATGCAGAGCGCGTAGCGCGATGCTGAGGAGCCGGGCAATCCAGCCGAGCCCTGCGACGATGCAGAGCGCGTAGCGCGATCTTTCTCGTCGCGTTCGCCGTCCTGACGGCGCGCGGCTCCCTCTACACGTTTTCCGACAACTCGCACTGGCTGGTCGGCGTGCAGGTCCTCGACGGCGTCGGAGCCGGAGTTTTCGGCGCGCTGTTCCCGATCGTCGTGCAGGATCTCACGCACGGGACCGGGCGATTCAACGTCAGCCTGGGCGCAGTGACGACGGCATGGGGAGTCGGCGCGGCCCTGTCGAACATCGTCGCCGGGTGGATTGTGGTGGTCGCTGGCTACCACGCGGCGTTCATCTCGCTGGGCGCGCTGGCCCGGGCGGGGTTGACGCTCTACTTGGTCGCCATGCCCGAAACCGGGCCGAATGCCGCGAAACGTGCCGACGACGCGGCGACCGCGCCTCCCCCGAATGGGGGAGGGAGGGGTTAGGGCAAGCCGCTAGCAAATGTTACCGGCGCGTAGCTTCGATTCTTAGAGTTCGCGTGCCAGCAAAAGTGACGAACACCACACTTTGTCCGAAGATCCACCGATCGCGTGTGTCTGACCTCGTATTTTAGGCAGTTAGCGGTAACGTGGCGGTGTGTATCAGCGTCACTGAATCCCTAAGAACAGTGCAATAATCGGTACCGCCAGTGACATAAACCCGGCCGGGGTTCACTGAAGACGGTGCGCACCGGTAGCCGCAACGTGCCCGTGCGGTGAACAGCGATGGAAGGCGGGGACGTGGGTCCGAACGACAACGGAGCCAGGTCAGAATCTCACCCAGATTCACACCGAGCTAATGGCGCGCTGCCCGAACGGGAAAAACTGGAAAAAGTCGTCATCCGTTTCGCCGGGGACTCCGGCGACGGCATGCAGCTCACCGGCGACCGGTTCACTTCCGAGGCGGCGCTTTTCGGTAACGACCTGGCGACCCAACCGAACTATCCGGCCGAGATCCGCGCGCCGCAGGGCACGCTGCCGGGGGTCTCGTCGTTCCAGATCCAAATCGCTGACCACGACATCCTCACCGCCGGTGACCGGCCCGACGTGTTGGTCGCGATGAACCCGGCGGCACTGAAGGCCAACATCTCCGACCTGCCCCTCGGCGGGCTGGTGATCGCCAACTCCGACGAATTCACCAAGCGCAACTTGGCCAAAGTCGGCTACCAGGACAACCCGCTGGAAACCGGCGAACTGTCCGACTACAAGGTCGAGGCCGTCCCGATGACCACCTTGACGCTGGGTGCCGTCGAGCTCATCGGCGCGACGAAGAAAGACGGCCAGCGCGCCAAGAACATGTTCGCGCTGGGCCTGTTGTCGTGGATGTATGGGCGGCCGATCGAAACCAGCGAGCAATTCATCAGGGAGAAGTTCGCCCGCAAGCCCGACGTCGCCGAGGCCAACGTGCTGGCCCTCAAGGCGGGGTGGAACTATGGGGAAACCACCGAGGCCTTCGCCGTCACCTACGAGGTTTCGGCGGCGAAGCTGCCCGCAGGTGAGTACCGGCAGATCTCCGGCAACACTGCGTTGGCTTACGGAATCGTCGCCGCCGGTCAGCTGGCCGACATTCAGGTCGTCCTCGGCAGTTATCCGATCACGCCGGCATCGGACATTCTGCACGAGCTCTCCAAGCACAAGAACTTCAATGTGATCACCTTCCAGGCGGAAGACGAGATCGGCGGGATCTGCGCTGCAATTGGCGCCGCTTATGGCGGCGCGCTCGGAGTCACCAGCACGTCGGGACCCGGCCTGTCGCTGAAGGCCGAAGCGCTTGGACTGGCGGTGATGACCGAGCTGCCGTTGCTTGTCATCGACGTGCAGCGGGGCGGTCCGTCGACCGGCCTGCCGACCAAGACCGAGCAGGCTGACTTGCTGCAGGCGCTGTACGGCCGCAATGGGGAATCGCCGGTGGCGGTGCTAGCGCCGCGGTCGCCGTCGGACTGCTTTGAGACCGCCCTGGAGGCGGTGCGCATCGCGGTGTCCTATCACACCCCGGTAATTGTGTTGTCGGACGGGGCAATTGCCAATGGCTCAGAGCCGTGGCGAATCCCGGACGTCGACACGCTGGAGCCCATTAACCACGTCTTCGCCAAGCCCGACGAGCCGTTCCAGCCGTATGCTCGCGACCCAGACACCCTCGCTCGGCAATTCGCCGTACCGGGTACTCCCGGTCTAGAACACCGCATCGGCGGGTTGGAAGCCGCGAACGGTTCGGGCGAAATCTCCTACGAGCCGGCCAATCACGACCTCATGGTGCGGTTGCGCCAGGCCAAGATCGACGGCATCTCCGTTCCCGACCTGGAAGTCGACGATCCGACCGGAGACGCCGAACTGCTGCTGATCGGGTGGGGCAGTTCCTACGGTCCGATCGGAGAGGCGTGCCGACGTGCGCGACGCAACGGCGTCAAGGTTGCCCATGCCCATCTGCGGTACCTCAGACCATTCCCGGCCAACCTGGGCGAGGTACTGCGGCGTTACCCGCAGGTGGTGGCACCCGAGATGAACTTGGGCCAACTGGCGCTGCTGCTGCGCGGCAAGTACTTGGTCGACGTCCAATCGGTTACCAAGGTCCAGGGCGTTGCGTTCCTGGCCGACGAGGTGGGGCGCCTCATCCGCGCCGCGCTAGGCGGCACACTGGCCGAAATCGAGCAAGACAAGACGATGGTCGCGAGATTGGCGGCGGCCACGGTCGGAGCGGGAGCTAACTGATGACTGACCTGATCGGCGCGGGCGTGGATCTCGGGCTGCCGGACGTGCTGTCCAAGAACTACGGTGTGCCCACCTCCGACCAACCGCAGAAGGCCAAGGACCTCACCAGTGACCAAGAGGTCCGTTGGTGCCCCGGTTGCGGCGACTACGTCATCCTCAACACGATTCGGAACTTCCTGCCCGAGCTTGGACTGCGCCGCGAGAACATCGTCTTCGTCAGCGGTATCGGCTGCTCGAGCCGGTTCCCCTACTACCTGGAAACCTATGGCCTGCACTCGATCCACGGCCGTGCGCCGGCGATCGCGACGGGTCTGGCGCTGGCGCGTGAGGACCTGTCGGTCTGGGTGGTTACCGGCGACGGGGACGCGCTGTCGATCGGCGGCAACCATCTGATCCACGCCCTGCGCCGCAACGTCAACGTGACCATCCTGCTTTTCAACAACCGGATCTACGGCCTCACCAAGGGTCAGTACTCGCCGACATCCGAGGTCGGCAAGGTCACCAAGTCGACGCCGATGGGATCACTCGACCAGCCTTTCAACCCGGTATCGCTGGCGCTCGGCGCCGAGGCGAGCTTCGTCGGCCGCGCGCTAGACTCCGACCGCAACGGACTGACCGAGGTTTTGCGGGCCGCGGCGCAGCATCGCGGGTCCGCGCTGGTCGAGATCCTGCAGGACTGCCCGATTTTCAACGACGGCTCGTTCGACGCGCTGCGCAAAGAGGGTGCCGAGGAACGGGTGATCAACATCCGCCACGGTGACCCGGTCATCTTCGGCGCCAACCGCGAATACTGCGTGGTGCGGTCCGGGTACGGGCTCGAAGTGGCCAAGACCGCCGACGTCAGCGTCGACGAGATCGTGGTGCACGACGCGCACGCCGCCGATTCCGCTTACGCGTTCGCGCTCTCGCGGCTATCCGAGCAGAACCTCGAGCACACCGTGATGGGCATCTTCCGTCAGGTCAATCGGCCCAGCTACGATGACGCGGCCCGGGCACAGGTCCGCGCCGCGCAGGAGTCCAAGCTGGCCGACCGCGCCGCGTTGCAGTCGCTGTTGCACGGGCGCGACACCTGGACTGTGAACTGAGATGACACCCGTGGCTGAGCCGGCTTCGTTGGCCGGTGTGGTGTTGGCCGGGGGAGCGTCGTTACGGATGGGCCGGGACAAGGCCACCATGCCGGTGCCCGCCGATCTTCTCGGCTCCAAAGACGGCTCCGAACCGCCCACCACAATGGTCGAGCAAGTGGTCAGCGTCGTCGGGGAGCGGTGTCAGCCGGTTTTCGTCGTCGCAGCGCCGGGACAAGCCCTGCCGAAACTGCAGGCGCGCGTGGTGCGCGACGACGTGCGTGGACTGGGTCCGCTGCTCGCCACCGCCCGCGGATTACATGCCGCCGCCGAGGCCGGTGCCAAGCGGGCGTTTCTGTGCGCCGCCGATATGCCGTTCCTTAGCGCCGATCTGATCGATCTGCTCGAAGGCCGGGCCGTCGAATTGGATGCCGATGTCGTGTTGCCGTGGGACGGTCGCGATCACTACCTGGCCGCGGTGTACCGGACCGAGCTGGCCGCACAGGTCGACGCGTTGATAGCCGCCGGGGAGCGGAACATGCGCGCATTGGTCGACCGGGTCGATGCGCAACGAATCGTCATACCCGAGTCCCGCTGGCTGACCAACGTCGACTCGGCCGCCGATCTGCGCGCACCGCTGCGGGCCGGGCGCTGACGGGTCAGACCCTCTTTTACGCGCGCTCAATTTGTTCGCGACGCTTCTAACAATTATTCGATAAATTCACGCGATGGAAATTCATCTGCAATAAAACGTTGCTCGATAGACCAGTTATTAATTACGGTAAATTCAATTAATGAACGCTGTGATCGGCATGAATTCATACACCATTCAAATGTCTAGCTTCATTTGGATCACGTTGCGGCAGCGGATATTTGAGCCGTCCAGCGATCGTGTGCGGACGTTGCTACGGCGGGCCGCGCCCCTCGCAAAGGCGGATGGTCGGACGATTTCCGGCAAATTGGCATCGGGGATGTCAGCGAGTCGCCCACAGCTCCGATGAGGATCCGCGCCGCGGCCTACGTCGAAGCCGGCTCGTCGGCCGGGTGGCGGTCTAAATCTGTTGGAGCACAACTATTTAAGCGACTATCTCCCTTGTGAACGAGGCTAGGCACGCGTGTTGCACCGGCCGAACGGCTGATCTGCGGCCGTCCCGCGGGCCTGAGCGATGATCTTCGAAAGCTGTTGTCCAGTTGAAATTTTCGGGCATCACTCCGTTGCATCGAACCGCCGGCCGCGACCGTGCGGCCAATCCGCCTTGCGACCGGTCTGGCTAACATGCCGAGCGGGTCATCGTCCGAAGCGCAAGGCGGTAGCCGCGCGGCGCCCCGAACCGATCGGTTTGGCTGCGGCAAAGACGTGGCGCAGTTCACAAAAAATGCGTGATTTGGCTCACGATCACACTTGTGCGCCAAGGCGTTGACGCGGGCGACAAATACACGTGTGACCTGCGAAGACAATTAGCTGACACGGCCGTAATCGACCCGTTATTGGTCCGAGATAGCGGCGTGTCGTGAGATGACGAATGCAATCCGGTCTCGTACGGTCCATTTCGGCCAGAAAAGGCAAAACAAAAATCGAATCCACGGACCCGCGTGTGAGCGGGGGCTGCGGACGGCGGCGACGCCTCCGCGTCGCCGTCGGGCAGCAACCCGGTCGGCGGCTCACGCCCCCGCTGTCGTGCCCGAACGAGACGGCGCGATTCGAAGCATCAACCCCGCCTGGACACAGGCACCCGCCCACATCGCTGGGCCTATTTCGGCGCGCGCACCCGCGAAAGGAACGCTGTTGAAGAACGTCCGCCAGGCGCTCACCATGGCTGCGATCACCGGGGTGCTCACTGCGGCCCCACTTACCCTCTCCAACGCCACCGCATTCGCGGCAGACGACATGCGTTGGGACCCGAACACGGTCGGCGCGCCCTTCGAGGCTGCCGACGTTATGCCGGCTCCGCCTGCTCCGGACGCTGCGCCTGCTCCGGACGCACCTGCTCCCGATGCCGCGCCTGCTGCCGACGCGCCGGCTCCCGATGCGCCTGCGCCGCCGGCTCCGGACGCTGCGCCCGCACCGGATGCGCCTGCGCCCCCGGCCCCGCCTGCCGATGACGCGCCCGCACCGGCCAAGGCTCCCATCAAGGCCTACAGCGTGAACTGGGACGCGATCGCTTCCTGCGAGTCGGGTGGCAACTGGGGGATCAGCACCGGTAACGGCTACTCGGGCGGTCTGCAGTTCACCCCGAGCACCTGGCGGGCCAACGGTGGTTCGGGATCCCCGAACGGCTCGAGCCGCGCTGAGCAGATCCGGGTGGCCGAGAACGTGCTGCACTCGCAGGGCATCGGTGCTTGGCCGGTCTGCGGCCGGCGCGGCTGACCCAGGCTGCAAACTGACGGCGGTGGCCGGGCTCTAGCCCGCCACCGCCGTCAGGCGTCTCACGCGGCTAACTGAGCCCCGTCGCCGGAGCGCTGCGCGCCAGTAGCTATAGGTCGAACACCAGCAGGGTGCTGGTAGCGGTCGCCACGATCGCATCCGACGCGTCGGTGACGACGCCCTCGGTAAAGGCCACCCGCGAGCCGGACTTCACGACCGTGCCGGTCGCGGTCAACGGGCCGGCGCCGAGCCGCACCGCCTTGAGGTAATTGACCTTGATCTCGATCGACGTGTAGCCCTTGCCGGCCGGCAGCGTGCTGTGTACAGCTAACCCGGCGACGGAATCCAGCAGCGTGCAAACCAGGCCGCCGTGGACGCCACCGTTCGGGTGGTACACCGACCCGTCCGGTCGGCAGGTGAACACGACCTTGCCGGGTTCTGCGTCAACGAGAGCGAATTGCATGAGCGCGGCCATCGGCGGTGGCGGAAGCTCCCCGGCGATCATCGCCTTGAGATAGTCGATCCCGGCCGTGGCCAGGCCGCGCGCTGTGCCGGGGCCGGGGTCATGCCACGTCACTGTGCGTGAGCGTTGCGGCCCCGAGAGCTCGTTTTCCGTGCCGTCGTTGGCGGTGGTCATGGTGTCCTTCCTGCTCGCTGCTCGGCTATTGCCCAGTGGTAGCGGTGGCGGTCCGGGTCGCTGTGAGCGACCGCGTGGTCGAGGCCCCAGGCCAGCAACGCATCCAATACCGGCAGCAGCGCGCGGCCCGACTCCGTGAGCTGGTAGGCGAACCGTGGTGGCGCTGCCTGATACCGGAAACGCTGGATTACCCCGGCCTCGGCCAGCGCCTTCAGCCGGGCCGCCACCCGGTCCCTGGGCGCGCCGGTGCCGCGAACGATCTCCTCGAACCGGCTGTTACCCAGCGCCAGCTCGCGAACGATCAGCAACGCCCACCGCTCGCCGACCAATTCCAGCGCGGCGGCGATGGGACACGGCCGGCCGGGCAGCTCGGCCAGCGTGACAGCCGGCATGCGCACCAGCATGTCAGCGATGAGTTTGGAAATCAAACTTACGACGCGTCAGGTAGCGCACACCGCGCCAAGCGCCGCGTTGTGTTAGCAACGACACGTGACCGCAACGGCATTCGACAACGTCGACGACTACCTAGCACTGCCACGCGTCTCGGGTCTGGCAGTCTCGGCGGATGGGTCGCGGGTGGTGACCACCGTGGCCGAACTCAACGACACACGCACCGAGTACGTCAGCGCCGTCTGGGAAGTCGATCCGACCGGCGACAGGCTCGCACGCCGACTCACCCGTGGCGCGAACGGGGACTCCTCACCGGCGTTCACCGTCGACGGCGACCTGCTGTTCGTCTCCTCGAGACCTACCGCCGACAACACCGACAAGCCACCGGCCTCGCTGTGGCGACTGCCCGCAGACGGCGGCGAGGCCATCGAAGTGCTGAGCATGCCCGGTGGTGTGAGCGTGGTACGCACCGCCCGCGGCGCCGACGCTGCGGTTATCGGCGCCCCGCTGTTGCCGTCGGCGCGCGACGTCGAAGACGACCGGCGGCTGCGCAATCTGCGCAACGACAACAACGTCAGTGCGATCCTGCACTCCGGGTATCCGGTGCGCTTCTGGGACAAGGACCTTGGCCCGGATGAACCGCATCTCTTCGACGCGGCGGACCTGCGTGATCTGACTCCACAGCCCGGCGGAGCGCTGCGTGAAGCCGGATTCGATGACGCCGTATTTGATATCAGCGCCGACGGCCGATTCCTGGTGACGACGTGGCGGATCCCCGGGCCCGAAGCCACCGAGCGCTCGGTGCTGGTGCGGGTCGACCTGGCTTCCGGGGAACGCCGCGTGATCGCCGACGATCCGGACGCCGACCTCGAACACCCCGCAATCTCGCCAGACGGGTCGGCGATCACGTTCACCCGAGAAACCATCACCACTCCAGACCTTGCTCCTCGGATGACGCTGCAATACCTGCGATTCGGCGACCAAACGCGATCGGTGGCCGAAACATGGGATCGCCGGCCAACGTCGATAACCTGGTCGAGCGATGGCACCTCGCTGGTTGTCACGGCCGATCAGGACGGCCGGGCACCGGTATTCGTCGTCGAGCTGTCGACGTCGACGGTCACGCAGCTCACCGACGACGACTTCGCCTACACGGACGTCGTCGCCGCGCCGGGCGGTGTGCTGTATGCGTTGCGCAGCTCATATGCGGCCCCGCCGCATCCGGTGCGGATCGATCCCGGTGGCGCTATCACCGTGCTGCGATGCGTCGACTTGCCAACGCTGCCAGGAACTTTGACCGATGTCACCGCGGCCGCCGCAGATGGAACGCTGCTGCGATCGTGGTTGGTGCTGCCGGCGGACGCGGAAGATTCAGCACCCGCCCCGCTGGTGTTGTGGATCCACGGCGGACCGCTGGGTAGTTGGAACAGCTGGTCATGGCGATGGAACCCATGGCTGCTGGCCGCGCAAGGTTACGCGGTGCTGCTGCCGGATCCGGCGCTGTCGACCGGCTACGGCCAGGAATTCATTCAGCGTGGCTGGGGAGCTTGGGGCGGACCGCCGTTCGACGATTTGATGGCCGCCACCGACGCGGCCTGTGCTCACCCGCGCATTGATCCGACCCGGGTCGCCGCGATGGGTGGCTCGTTCGGCGGCTACATGGCCAACTGGATGGCCGGCCACACGAACCGGTTTGCCGCGATCGTGACCCATGCCAGCCTGTGGGCGCTGGACCAATTCAGTCCGACAACCGATCACGCCTACTACTGGCGCCGTGAGATGACGCCGGAGATAACCGTTGCCAACTCACCGCACCAGTTCGTCGGCCGGATCTGCACGCCGATGCTGGTCATCCACGGCGACAAGGATTACCGCGTGCCGATCGGCGAGGGCCTGCGGCTGTGGTACGAGCTGCTCGCCAAATCGGCGCTGCCGGCCGGCAAGGATGGCAGCAGTCCGCACCGGTTCCTGTACTTCCCGTCGGAGCACCACTGGGTGGTCGCGCCACAGCACACGAAGATCTGGTACCAGGTGGTGATCGCCTTTCTGGCCGAGCATGTGATGGGGGAGAGTGGCGAGTTGCCCGAGACGCTCGGAGTACCGTCGCGCCTGTGACCGAGACGCGCGAATACGACATCGTCTTGTACGGGGCAACCGGTTTTGTGGGCAAGCTGACCGCCGAATACTTGGCCCGCGCCGCCGGGGGCGCGCGGATCGCACTGGCCGGCCGGTCGAGCGAACGCCTGCGCGCGATCCGGGAAACCTTGGGGGAGTCGGCCCAGTCTTGGCCGGTTCTGGTGGCGGATGCCTCCTCGCCGTCGACTCTGGATGCGATGGCCGCGCAGACGCGGGTGGTCGTCACCACCGTCGGGCCCTACAGCCGATATGGCCTCCCGCTGGTCGGCGCGTGCGCGGCGGCGGGCACCGATTACGCCGACCTGACCGGCGAGCCGCCGTTCGTTCGCGACAGCATCGACCTGTACCACAAGCAGGCGCTTGATACCGGCGCCCGCATTGTGCACGCGTGTGGATTCGATTCGATCCCTTCGGATCTCACCGTGTACGCGCTATACCGGCGGGCACGCGAAGACGGCGCCGGCGAGCTCGGCAAGACCGATTTTGTGGTTCGATCCGTGTCCGGTGGATTCTCCGGCGGCACCATCGCGTCGGCGGTGGAAGTGATGCGCACCGTCTCCAGTAACCCCGACGCCCGTCGTCAGTTCGCGGACCCCTACACACTGAGCCCGGACCGCGACGCGGAACCCGAACTCGGCGCTCAGCCCGACCTGCGGTGGCGCCGTGGTCGCCAGATCGCGCCGGAGCTCACCGGTTTGTGGACGGCCGGATTTGCGATGGCGCCCACCAACACTCGAATTGTTCGACGCAGCAACGCATTACAAGAGTGGGCTTACGGCAGGCAATTCCGTTACAGCGAGCACATGAATCTGGGGTCCTCGGCCGTGGCGCCGGTGGCGTCAGCGGTCGTCAACGGGGTCGGGAACACGGTGACCGGGCTGGGCAGCCGCTATTTCCGGCTGCTGCCATCCCGGCTGGTGGAGCGGGTGCTGCCCAAACCGGGCACCGGCCCCAGCGCGGCCGCTCGCGAGCGCGGCTTCTACAAGGCCGAGACCTACACCACCACGACCACCGGCGCCCGTTATATCGCCACCATCGCCCAGCGTGGCGACCCCGGATACCAGGCCACCTCGGTGCTGTTGGGGGAAAGCGGTCTGGCGCTGGCTATGGACCGCGACGAGCTCTCGGAGCTACGTGGCGTGCTGACACCCGCAGCCGCGATGGGGGAGGCGCTACTGGCCCGGCTGCCGGCGGCGGGGGTGTCGCTGGAAACCGCCCGGCTGACGCCACGCTGACGCCGCGCTGTATTGAATCTGGTCCAACGAACCGCTGTCGGACCGCTTCGGGTCCGACTAGTGTCGTTATCGAGTAAGCACAGCATCCCAGCAACGTTAGGTGGACGGGTCCATGTCTGGCCTTGAAGATCTTTTAGCTCAGATTCCCACGAGCGACATCGCAAGCAAGATCGGCGTTGATGAAGCCGAGGTCAACCAAGCGGTTCAACTGCTGGTGCCGGTGCTGGTCGGCGGACTGCACGAGAACGCGCAGGACCCCGATCACGCCAGCAAAATCGAGTCCGCAGCTGACAGCCACGCCGCCAGCGGCCTGCTCGACGGCGGCGTGAGCGTCGACCAGGTCGACGAGAAGGACGGTCAGCAGGCGATCGCGAGGATCTTCGGCGGCAATGACGCGGCCCAGGTCGCCAGTGCGCTGGCCGGCGGCGGCGGAGGCAACAGCGATCTGCTCAAGCAGCTGTTGCCGATCTTGGCGCCGATCGTGCTGGCGTACGTCGGAAAGCAACTCACCGGAAAGAGCGGAGCTCCCGCGACAGAGGCGGCCGGCGGCGGGGCGCTCAACGACGTGTTGGGCAGCATCCTTGGCGGGATGGGCGGCAACAAATCGCTGGGTAGCGTGTTGGGCAATGTTTTGGGCTCCAAGGCAGGCGACATCCTCGGTGGACTGTTCGGGGGCAAGAAGTAACCAGGTACGGCGCCGCTTGCGGGCGGTGTTCGTTGCAAACCTCGGTGCTTTCTAGAATTGGTGGGTGACCGCTAGCCCCGAACCCGCCGCCGACGAGCGGGCTGAAGCCCTGCCCAAGGCGTGGGATCCGGGCGCGGCCGAAAGCGCGATCTATCAACGTTGGCTCGACGCGGGCTACTTTGCTGCGGACCCGACCAGCCCAAAGCCCGGGTACTCGACCGTGCTGCCGCCGCCGAACGTGACCGGCAGCCTGCACATGGGTCATGCACTTGAGCACACCATGATGGATGCGCTGACCCGCCGCAAGCGCATGCAGGGCTACGAGGTGCTGTGGCAGCCGGGGATGGACCACGCGGGCATCGCGACGCAGAGCGTCGTGGAAAAGCAGCTCGCGGTCGACGGCAAGACCAAGGAGGACTTCGGTCGCGAGCTGTTCATCGACAAGGTGTGGGATTGGAAGCGCGACTCCGGTGGTGCCATCGGTGGCCAGATGCGCCGGCTGGGCGACGGGGTGGACTGGGGCCGCGAGCGCTTCACCATGGACGACGGACTCTCGCGGGCGGTGCGGACCATCTTCAAGCGGCTCTATGACGCCGGTCTGATCTATCGGGCCGAGCGCCTGGTGAACTGGTCGCCGGTGTTGGAAACCGCGATCTCGGACCTCGAAGTCCGATACGAGGACGTCGAAGGCGAACTGGTGTCGTTCCGGTACGGCTCGCTCGACGACTCCGAGCCGCACATCGTGGTGGCCACCACCCGGGTGGAGACGATGTTGGGGGACACCGCGATTGCGGTTCATCCCGACGACGAGCGCTACCGTGGGCTGGTTGGCACCACGCTGCCGCACCCGTTCCTGGAAAGGCAGCTCGTCATCGTCGCCGACGATCATGTCGACCCCGAGTTCGGCACCGGCGCAGTCAAAGTCACGCCTGCCCACGACCCGAACGACTTCGAGATCGGGCTGCGGCATCAGCTGCCAATGCCGTCGATCATGGACACCAAGGGCCGGATCGTCGACACCGCAACACAGTTCGACGGGCTGGACCGCTTCGATGCCCGCGTCGCGGTGCGCGAAGCTCTTGCGGCGCAGGGCCGGATCGTCGAAGAGAAACGCCCCTACCTGCATAGCGTCGGACACTCGGAGCGCAGCGGCGAGCCGATTGAACCGCGGCTGTCGCTGCAGTGGTGGGTCCGGGTGGAATCCTTGGCCAAGGCTGCCGGCGACGCCGTGCGCAACGGCGACACCGTGATTCACCCCGCCAGTCTGGAGCCGCGCTGGTTCGCCTGGGTTGACGACATGCATGACTGGTGCATCTCGCGGCAGCTCTGGTGGGGTCACCGTATCCCAATCTGGTACGGGCCCGACGGTGAGCAGGTGTGCGTGGGCCCGGACGAGACACCTCCCGACGGTTGGGAGCAGGACCCCGACGTCCTGGACACCTGGTTCTCGTCGGCGCTGTGGCCGTTCTCCACTTTGGGCTGGCCGTCGAAGACACCGGAACTCGAAAAGTTCTATCCAACAAGCGTTCTGGTGACCGGCTACGACATCTTGTTCTTCTGGGTGGCCAGGATGATGATGTTTGGCACCTTCGTCGGCGCTGACGACGCCATCACCCAGGACGGCCGCCGAGGTCCGCAGGTGCCTTTCACTGACGTCTTCCTGCACGGACTGATCCGTGACGAGGCCGGTCGAAAGATGAGCAAGTCCAAGGGCAACGTCGTCGATCCGCTGGATTGGCTGGACATTTACGGCGCCGACGCCCTGCGGTTCACGCTGGCCCGCGGCGCCAGTCCCGGTGGCGATCTCGCGATCGGCGAGGATCACGTGCGGGCGTCGCGCAATTTCGGCACCAAGCTGTTCAACGCAACCCGGTTTGCGTTGCTCAACGGCGCCCGTCTCGCCCCGTTGCCTGATCTCGCCGAATTGACCGACGCCGACCGCTGGATCCTGGGACGGTTGGAAGAAGTTCGCGCCGAGATTGATTCGGCCTTCGACGGATATGAGTTCAGCCGGGCTTGCGAGGCTCTCTACCACTTCACCTGGGATGAGTTCTGCGACTGGTACGTCGAACTGGCCAAGACGCAGCTGGCCAACGGCCTCACGCAGACCACCGCGGTGCTGGCCGCCGTGCTGGACACCCTGCTGCGGTTGCTGCATCCGGTGATCCCGTTCATCACCGAGGCGCTGTGGCAGGCGTTGACCGGCCGCGAGTCGCTGGTGATCGCCGACTGGCCGGAGCCTTCCGGTGTCAGCCTGGATAGGGCTGCCGCGCAGCGGATCACCGACATGCAGAAGCTGGTTACCGAGATCCGCCGCTTCCGCAGCGACCAGGGTTTGGCGGACCGGCAGAAAGTGCCCGCCCGGCTGTCGGGCATCGCCGACCTGAGCGCCCAGTCGGGCTCGGTCAGCTCGTTGGCGTGGCTGACCGCGCCCGGGCCGGAATTCACCGCGTCGGCTTCGCTTGAGGTCGGCCTGAGCGGTGGCATCGTCGTCGTCGAACTCGACACCTCGAGCACCATCGATGTGGAGGCCGAACGTCGGCGCCTGGAAAAGGATCTGGCCGCCGCGCACAAGGAACTGGCTTCCACCACCACCAAATTGGGCAATGCCGACTTCATGGCAAAGGCGCCGGCCGCCGTCGTAGACAAGCAACGAGAGCGTCAGCGAGTGGCCCGCGAGGAAACTGAGCGGATAACGGCCAGGTTGGCCGGGCTGCAGTGACTTTGGAGCCGTCCGACTCAGGATCCACCGGCGGGACTCCGACCCCAGATGAGATCGCGGCCTTACTGCAGGTCGAGCATTTGCTCGACCAGCGCTGGCCGGAAACCAAGATCGAACCCAGCCTTACCCGCATCACTGCGTTGATGGATCTACTCGGCTCACCCCAACGCGGCTACCCGTCGGTTCATATCGCCGGCACCAACGGCAAGACCTCGGTGGCGCGGATGGTCGACGCCCTGCTGACCGCGTTGCAGCGGCGCACCGGTCGGACCACTAGCCCGCATTTGCAGTCGGCGGTGGAGCGGATCGCGATCGACGGGCACCCGATCAGCCCGGCCCAGTACGTGGACACCTACCGGGAGATCGAGCCGTTCGTGCAGATAATCGACCGGCAGTCGCAGAACGACGGCGGCCCGGCGATGAGCAAGTTCGAGGTCCTCACCGCGATGGCGTTCGCAGCGTTCGCCGACGCGCCGATCGAGGTCGCAGTCGTGGAGGTGGGTCTGGGCGGTCGTTGGGATGCCACCAATGTGGTCAACGCGCCGGTCGCGGTCATCACCTCGATCGGCATCGACCACGTCGAATACCTCGGCGGCGATATCGCCGGGATCGCCGGCGAGAAGGCCGGCATCATCACCAAGGCCGACGAGGGCGCGCCCGACACCGTGGCCGTGATCGGTCGGCAGGTACCCGAGGCAATGGAGGTGCTGCTGGCGCAAACCGTGCGCGCCGACGCCGCGGTCGCCCGCGAGGACTCGGAATTCGCGGTGTTGGGCCGTCAGGTCGCCATCGGCGGCCAAGTGCTGCAGCTGCAGGGTCTCGGCGGGGTGTACTCCGATGTCTATCTGCCGCTACATGGGGAACATCAGGCCCACAACGCCGCGCTGGCGCTGGCCGCGGTCGAGGCGTTTTTCGGTGCCGGTGCGCAGCGTCAACTCGATGTCGATGCCGTTCGGGCCGGATTCGCCGCCGCCACCAGTCCGGGCCGGTTGGAGCGCATGCGCAGCGCCCCAACGGTATTCATCGACGCTGCGCACAACCCGGCGGGCGCGGCGGCGCTGGCTCAGACGCTGGCTGAGGAGTTCGATTTCCGGTTCCTGGTCGGGGTGGTCAGCGTGCTGGCCGACAAGGACGTCGGCGGCATCCTCGCCGTCCTGGAGCCGGTGCTCGATCGGATCGTGATCACTCACAACGGATCGCCGCGCGCCCTGGATGTCGAGTCGCTGGCGTTGGCCGCACAGCAGTGGTTCGGACCCGACCGGGTGATCACCGCCGAGAACCTGCCTGCCGCAATCGATACCGCGATCGCGCTGGTTGACGACGCCTTTGTAGATGGGGCAGATGCCGAAGTCGGGGGCGACGCGTTTTCCGGGACCGGCATCGTGATCACCGGCTCGGTGGTCACCGCCGGGGTTGCACGTACGTTGTTCGGTCGTGATCCGGCGTGACGCGCCCGCTCCCGCAACCAGGTGATGGCCCGACGCCGGATCCGTGGAAAAGCTTCCGTGGGGTGACGGCCGGGACGCTGATCCTGGAGGCGATCGTGGTCCTGCTGGCGTTGCCGGTGGTCGGCGTGGTCGGTGGTGGGCTGACGCCGTTCGCGTTGGGATACCTGCTGGGTTTGGTGGCGGTCCTGATCGTGCTCGCCGGGCTGCAGGGCCGGTCATGGGCCATCTGGGTGGACCTGGCCGTGCAACTGGTACCGCTCGCCGGCTTCCTGGTCTACCCGGGGGTCGGTTTCATCGGAATATTGTTTGCCGCGGTCTGGGCGCTGATCATTTATTTCCGGGCCGAGGTTCTGCGCAGGCAGCGACGCGGGCTCCTCCCAGGCCAAGAAGGCCCACCGGAGTGATCCGCTGTGGTCGGCGCGAGTCGGCGGTTCGGTACGCTGTCCGCCGTGAGTCAGCGGACACTCCTGTTGATCAAGCCCGACGGGGTCGAGCGACGCCTGGTAGGCGAGATCATCGGCCGTATCGAGCACAAAGGCCTGACCGTCGCGGCGCTGGAAATGCGCGTTATCAGCGACGAGCTGGCCCGCTCGCACTACGCCGAGCATGACGGCAAGCCGTTTTTCGCGTCCCTGTTGGAGTTCATCACGTCCGGACCGCTGGTTGTGGCGATCGTGGAGGGCCCGCGGGCAGTCGCGGCGGTGCGGCAACTGGCCGGCGCAACAGACCCGGTCGAGAAGGCTGCGCCCGGCACCATCCGGGGCGATTTCGGCCTCGAAACGCAGTTCAACCTCGTGCACGGATCCGATTCGCAGGAGTCGGCAGAGCATGAGATCGCGCTCTGGTTCTCTCAAGCCTGACCGCGGGTCGCCGGACTCGGTCCGGGTCGCCCCGGCGGTATGGGATACTAAGTGTCGGGTGAACGTCGCCGGACCGGCTTCCGACGCCCGAATGAAGACTTCGACAAGCGCGACCACCGCCTACCCGCGATGCGGCGCCGACTGTCCAGCCATCATTCAAACCGGCGCCGAGCGCGTTCGACATGAGCCGCTCGGAGCGAGACCATCACAAGTTCGGGAGAAGTAACCCGGACACATAGCAAAGCCCTCGCGTGGCCGCGTCGCATGACGCGCCCGGGGGCTTGAGGAGAATACGTGATAGACGGTGGCCCATCCTCAGAGCTCCCAGAAGACTCGTCGCAGCACGAGGACCTGCCTGATCGGCTAAGGGTCCATTCGTTGGCGAGAGCGCTCGGGACGACCAGCAAAAGGGTGCTCGAAGCACTGACCGAACTCGACGGGCGGATCCGTAGCGCGCACTCCACCGTGGACCGCGTCGACGCGGTCCGGGTGCGCGACCTGCTGGGCGGCGCACCGGTTACTGCCGCCGCGGCGGTGGTCGCGACCGAGGCCGAGGCGGCCGCTGCGGTGGATGAGCCCGAGTCGCGGCTGATGCTGGCGGCCCCAGATACCGCCGCCGAACGCCCCGAGTACATGCCGCTCTTCGTCGCGCCCCAGCCGGTCGCGAGAGACGAGGACGTGGCCGACGCCGACGACTCCGCGGATTCCGACGATGACGACCTCGACAGCGACGACGACGAGCAGGGCGAACGTCCCGCCAACCGGCGTCGCCGCCGCGGGCGTCGCGGACGGGGCCGCGGTCGTGGCGAGCAGAACGGAGCCGACAAGGGCGACGAGGCCGGCGGCGACGGCGGCAAATCGGACGAGTCGGACGCGGCGTCGGCTGACAACGCCGACGCCGACTCCGACGACGACGACGATTCCGAAAACGGCGATGACGACAACGGCTCCGGCGAAGGCGCCAGCAAGCGTCGCAGACGCCGTCGTCGCCGCAAATCCGGTTCCGGCGACGACTCCGATGACAGCCCATCACCCGACGACCCACCGAACACCGTGGTGCACGAGCGGTCACCCCGCGCCAAGGAGAAGTCCGACTCCGGCGGTGGGTCCGGCAACGCCGAGATCCAGGGCATCGACGGCTCGACCCGGCTGGAGGCCAAACGGCAACGCCGCCGCGACGGGCGCGACGCCGGACACCGCCGCCCGCCCGTCCTGACCGAAGCCGAATTCCTGGCCCGCCGCGAAGCGGTCGAGCGGGTGATGGTGGTGCGGGACAAGGTCCGCACCGAACCACCGCATCCTGGCAGCCGGTACACCCAGATCGCGGTGCTCGAGGACGGCATCGTCGTCGAACACTTCGTCACCAGCGCGGCCTCTGCCTCCTTGGTGGGCAATATCTACCTGGGTATCGTGCAAAACGTGCTGCCGTCGATGGAGGCGGCGTTCGTCGACATCGGCCGCGGCCGAAACGGCGTGCTCTACGCCGGCGAAGTGAACTGGGAGGCCGCCGGCCTGGGCGGGTCCAACCGCAAAATCGAGCAGGCCCTCAAGCCCGGCGACTACGTCGTGGTGCAGGTCAGCAAGGACCCGGTCGGTCACAAGGGCGCTCGACTCACCACCCAGGTGTCGCTAGCCGGTCGCTACCTGGTGTACGTGCCGGGCGCATCGTCGACCGGCATCAGCCGCAAGCTTCCCGACACCGAACGCCAACGGCTCAAAGAGATCCTGCGTGAAGTGGTGCCGTCGGACGCAGGGGTGATCATCCGCACCGCCTCAGAGGGCGTCAAAGAGCATGACATCCGCGCGGACGTGACCCGGTTGCAGGATCGGTGGACGCAGATCGCCGCGCAGGCGGAGGAGACCAAGGAGAAGGCGGCCGGCGCCGCCGTGGCGCTGTACGAAGAGCCCGACGTCCTGGTCAAGGTGATCCGCGACTTGTTCAACGAGGACTTCGCTCAGCTGACCGTGTCCGGCGAAGAAGCCTGGACCACCATCAACGAGTACGTGAATTCGGTTGCCCCCGAGCTTGTTTCGAAGCTGAATAAATACGAGGCCGCTGGGCTTTCTGAGGGACAGGCGGGCCCCGACGTCTTCGCGGTGCACCGCATCGACGAGCAACTCGCCAAGGCGATGGACCGCAAGGTATGGCTGCCCTCGGGTGGAACGTTGGTGATCGATCGAACCGAGGCGATGACGGTGGTCGACGTCAACACCGGTAAGTTCACCGGGTCCGGTGGCAACCTCGAACAGACCGTGACCAAGAACAACCTCGAAGCGGCCGAGGAGATCGTGCGCCAGCTGCGGCTTCGCGACATTGGCGGCATTGTCGTCATCGACTTCATCGACATGGTGCTCGAGTCCAACCGTGACCTGGTGCTGCGTCGGTTGACCGAGGCGCTGGCTCGTGACCGCACTCGTCATCAGGTGTCCGAAGTGACCTCGTTGGGGCTGGTGCAGCTCACTCGCAAGCGGCTGGGAACAGGGCTAATCGAGGCGTTCTCTACGACGTGTCCGCACTGCGGCGGCCGCGGAATAACGCTGCACGCTGATCCCGTCGACTCCGCGCCGGCGACCGGTCGCAAATCCGAGTCGGGCGGCAAGCGGGGCCGGCGTTCCAAGAAGGGCAAGTCCGACGAGCAGGCAGTGGCCAAAGTGCCGGTCCACACTCCCGGCGAACATCCGATGTTCAAGGCAATGGCCGCGGCCAACGGTCGCCACGATGACGAATCCGACGACGCCGAGCGCACCGAGGACGTCGATGAGGCAGTCGTCGAGCATGACCGGGAAGACGCCGAAACCGATGGACAGATCCAGCAACAGGTCGCACGTGAGGCCGCGGAAGAAGACCTGGAGGATGGCGACTTCGACGACACCGATGAAGACGACACCGATGAAGACGACACCGATGAAGACGACGAGGTCGACCTCGACGATGAGGACCTCGACGATGAGGACCTCGAGGATGACGACGAAGACGACGATGAGGACGACGACCTCGACCTCGACGACGACTTGGACGGCGACGACTCCGATGACTCCGACGACGGCGACGACTCGGATTCCGACGACTCCGACCGCGAATCCGCCGTCACCGCGCCCGCCGCGCAACCGCGCCGGCGTCGGGCCGCGGCCCGGCCGGCCGGCCCACCGATCCATGAGGACTGACCGACCGGTTTGACCCTTTAGCCGCTGGTCACGTACCCTTGACCAGTTGTCGCCAGGCCCGCTGACCGGGTTTTGGCCGGCACTCCAAGACCCATCGCGCACCGTTGGTAGCGCGGCGCCCGCAAGGACCCGAAGAACTAGAAGAAGAGGTAGACGTAACCATGGCGACCTACGCAATCGTCAAGACCGGCGGCAAGCAGTACAAAGTCGCGGTCGGAGACGTCGTCAAGGTCGAGAAGCTCGACTCCGAGCCCGGCGCCAAGGTGTCGCTGCCGGTCGCACTGGTCGTCGACGGTGCCACCGTCACTTCCGATGCCGCCGCGCTTTCCAAGGTCGCGGTGACCGGTGAGGTGCTCGAGCACACCAAGGGCCCCAAGATTCGTATCCACAAGTTCAAGAACAAGACCGGTTACCACAAGCGCCAGGGCCACCGTCAGCAGCTGACGGTTCTCAAGGTCACCGGCATCAAGTAGCGAGGCGACAGACATGGCACACAAGAAGGGCGCGTCCAGCTCACGTAACGGGCGCGATTCCAACGCTCAGCGGCTGGGCGTCAAGCGGTTCGGCGGTCAGACCGTCAAGGCCGGCGAGATCATCGTCCGCCAGCGCGGCACGCACTTCCACCCAGGAGTCAACGTCGGCCGCGGCGGCGACGACACGTTGTTCGCCAAGGCGGCTGGCGCCGTCCAGTTCGGGGTCAAGCGGGGACGCAAGACGATCAGCATCGTCACGACCCCGACGACTACTGACTAGGACCGACTGAGCGTCGCGAGCGTGAGGCTGGACTAGCTTCACCCTCGACGAAGTAGAGGAACCCCGATGCCTCGGTTTGTCGACCGCGTCGTCATCCACACCCGGGCGGGCTCCGGCGGTAACGGCTGCGCCTCGGTCCACCGCGAGAAATTCAAGCCGCTCGGCGGTCCCGACGGCGGCAATGGTGGCCGCGGCGGCAGCGTAGTGCTGGTCGTCGACCCGCAGGTGCACACCTTGCTGGACTTCCACTTCCGGCCGCATATCGTCGCGGCTTCGGGCAAGCAGGGGATGGGCGGTAACCGCGATGGGGCCGCCGGCGCCGATCTGGAAGTGAACGTCCCCGATGGCACCGTCGTGCTCGACGAGGACGGCCGATTGCTCGCCGACCTGGTCGGCGCAGGCACCCGCTTCGAAGCCGCGGCCGGAGGTCGCGGCGGGCTGGGCAACGCCGCGCTGGCCTCGCGGGCCCGCAAGGCGCCGGGTTTTGCACTGCTCGGCGAAAAGGGAGAATCCCGCGATCTCACGCTCGAACTCAAGACCGTCGCCGACGTCGGGTTGATCGGATTCCCGTCGGCCGGCAAATCCTCTTTGGTGTCGACGATCTCGGCGGCCAAGCCGAAGATCGCCGACTACCCCTTCACCACACTCGCTCCCAACCTGGGCGTGGTCTCGGCGGGGGAGCGCACCTTCACCGTCGCCGACGTGCCGGGCCTGATCCCGGGTGCGTCGCAAGGTCGCGGCCTGGGCCTGGAGTTCCTGCGGCACATCGAGCGGTGTGCCGTGCTGGTGCACGTCGTTGACTGCGCCACCGCCGAACCCGGCCGCGACCCGGTGTCCGACATCGACGCGCTGGAAGCCGAACTGGCCGCGTACACGCCCACGCTGCAAGGAGATTCCGCCCTCGGCGACCTCGTCGAGCGGCCAAGGGCGGTGGTGCTCAACAAGATCGACGTGCCGGAGGCCCGCGAGTTGGCCGAGTTCGTTCGCGACGACATCGCCGCGCGTGGCTGGCCGGTGTTCCTGGTGTCGACGGTCAGCAGGGAAGGGCTGCAGCCGTTGATCTTTGGGCTCGCCGACATGGTGTCGCAGTATCACGCCGCACAGCCGGTGGTGGTGCCGCGACGGCCGGTGATCCGCCCGATCCCGGTTGACGAGTCGGGTTTCACGGTGGAGTCCGACGGGCAGGGTGGCTTCGTGGTCCGCGGCCGGCGGCCGGAACGCTGGATCGCCCAGACCAGCTTCGAGAACGACGAGGCGGTCGGCTACCTCGGCGACCGGCTGGCACGTCTCGGTGTCGAGGACGAACTGATGCGGCTGGGCGCACGGCCGGGATGCGCGGTCACGATCGGCGAGGTCACCTTCGACTGGGAGCCGCAGACGCCGTCCGGCGTTGACACCACGATGTCTGCGCGTGGCACCGATGCCCGGCTGGAAAGCACCGACCGCGTCGGCGCTACCGAACGCAAGGCGGCCCGCCGCCGGCGCCGCGAGCCCGGCAAGCAGTCATGACCGGCACCGCAGCGCGCGCGGCCATCCGCACCGCACGAAGCGTCGTGGTCAAGGTCGGCACCACCGCGTTGACCACGCCGACCGGCATGTTCGACGCCGGCAGGCTGGCCGGGCTCGCCGAGGCCATCGAAGCCCGGATGAAAGCCGGCTCCGACGTCGTCATCGTCTCCTCCGGGGCCATTGCCGCCGGCATTGAGCCGCTCGGGCTGACCAAGCGGCCCACCGACCTGGCCACCAAACAGGCGGCGGCCAGCGTCGGGCAGGTCGCGCTGGTGAACGCGTGGAGCACCGCATTCGCCCGCTTCCAGCGCAGCGTTGGGCAGGTCTTGCTGACCGCGCACGACATTTCGATGCGGGTGCAGCACACCAACGCCCAGCGCACCCTGGACCGGCTGCGGGCGCTACATGCCGTGGCGATCGTCAACGAGAACGACACGGTGGCCACCAACGAAATCCGGTTCGGCGATAACGACCGCCTCTCAGCTTTGGTGGCCCACCTGGTCGGCGCCGACGCGTTGGTGCTGCTGAGCGACATCCACGGCCTCTACGACTCCGATCCGCGCAAGGCCCGCGGATCGCGCTTCATCGCGGAGGTGTCCGGGCCGGCCGACCTCGACGGCGTGGTTGCGGGACAAAGCAGCCACCTGGGCACCGGCGGGATGGCGTCGAAGGTGTCCTCAGCGCTGCTGGCCGCCGACGCCGGGGTGCCGGTGCTGCTGGCGGCCGCCGCGGACGCCGCGACCGCATTGGCCGACGCCTCGGTGGGCACGGCGTTCGCCGCGCGGCCCAACCGGATGTCGGCGCGTCGGTTCTGGGTGCGCTACGCCGCGGAGTCCGTCGGTGCGCTGACCCTGGATGACGGCGCCGTGCGCGCCGTGGTGGGCCAACGCCGCTCACTGCTGCCCGCGGGTATCACGGCGCTGTCCGGCCGTTTTCACGGCGGTGACGTTGTCGACCTCAACGGGCCGGACGCGACCCTGGTGGCGCGCGGCGTGGTTGCCTATGACGCCGCCGAATTGGCCACCATGATCGGCCGGTGCACCTCAGAGCTGCCTGCCGAGCTGCGCCGGCCCGCCGTGCATGCCGACGATCTCGTCGCTGTTTAAGACTTCATTGTTGGCTTGAGATATATTGCGGCCCAAACGATTTCGGTCAGTGTGGTAGCAAGCTCCGTATCGTACGCGGCCGGTTGGGTGGGCAGATTCTGTTGACAGGTCCGCTCGACCATCCAGGTGAGCGCACTGGCCGTGGTGGCGGCGGGTAGCTCGCGTCGGATTGAGCCGTCGGCCTGGCCTTCTTCGATGACGCGGGTCAACCGCCCGGTGATAGCGGTCAGAAGATTGCGGTAGGTCGCGCCCACCAACGAGTCGTAGGCGGCCATCTCGTTGAGCGCCACGAGCACCGGTTGATGTCGCCGGTAGCTGGCGATGATGGCGGCCATCCCGGCGCGCACGTCATCTGGATCGTGTCGCCACGCCACGCTCCACCAGCGCTCGGCGCTTTCGGCGAGATCGGCGAACACCTGGCCGGCCAGGCGGCGCAGCAGGTGGCCTTTGTCCTCGAAGTAAATGTAAAAGCTCGCCCGCGAGATCCCTGCTTCGGTAGACAGCCGGTCCACGCTGAGTTCAGTGAAGCTGGCACCGTCCCGCATCAGCCGTTCGGTCGCGTCGAGCAGCCGGCGTTCGATCTGCTCGCGCCTCTCCTGCCGCCTGGCTTGCGGCTTGCGGGTGACCGACGGCATGGCTCCTTACCTTTCTTGCAGGGTGTTCGGGGCCGTCGGCCGTAGGCTTCGATTCACCCAGGGACGGCGGGTATGGCTTTCATGGCTCAGCCGTCGATGGCCGAGGAGGATTGGCCGCCCGTCGTCCCGC
>NZ_JBKQTQ010000119.1:0-4007 GCF_052143115.1 Mycobacterium sp. | reverse complement strand
CGGTTTGGCAATCTGAACGCTGTTCGATTTAGAACACTGTTCGAAAGGTGGGAATGGGCAGCGAGCTATCCGCGCGAACGCTTGGCTACGGGATGCTGGATCGGGACCACCTGACCAAGCACCTCCTCGAACTCGCACAGCGGGTCGGGGTCGAGAAGGTCACGATGCGAGGCGTCGCTGCCCAAGCAGGCACCTCGGCATCGTCGGTCTACTACCACGTCGCCGGCAAGGCTGAACTGCTCGATCTGCTGATCGAAGCCGTCGTGAACAGCATCGAAGTTCCCACCGAAGGAGAGTGGCAGGATCGCGTCGTCGCGCTCTACACCAACGCATGGCGCGCCCTGGTCACGGTTCGGGGTATCGCAGGCTTGCTCCAGCAACGCCCGCACACGACGGCCGCCGAGAACATGGACCGAGCCACGCGTTCCATCTTGGGCGAATCAGGATTGTCCAGGCGAACTTTCACCGCCGCGTATGCCCTGCTCTACGTCCATCTGCTGGGGTCGGTGGAGCTCGAGCACAATCGCGGCGCGCAAACCACGCGCGGGGCCGCACGGGCCGAAGCGACGTTCCGCGACGGACTGCAGATCATTCTCACCGGCCTTCGCCATGCCGATGAACGATAAGGGAACACCATGCCTGAAGCTACGCTCGATCTCGCCGACCTGTCCCTGTGGGCCGACGGCTTCCCAGACGACCTATTCCTGGACTTGCGCCGGCGCACACCCGTGTACCACCAGACACGCACCGCGATCGTCGATAAATGCGTCGGCCGGGAATTCTGGGTGTGCACGAAGCACGCCGAGGTGACTCAGGTGCATCGCGATCACGACGCGTTCACCGCGACCGACGGCCCGTTGATCCAGCAAGTCGGCCTCTTTTCGGCCTATCCCGCGATCGTCAACCTCGATCCGCCCGACCACACCAAGCGCCGCCGAACTATCGCGAAGGCATTTACTCCCCGCGCCGTGGCCAAGCTCGAAGAAGGCATCCGCACCCGCGCGCATCTCATGGCTGCGTCGCTATTGGACGCTGGTGGCGGCGAGTTCGTCGAACTCGCGGCGGGGCTGCCGATTTCGGTCATCGGGGACATCGTGGGCATACCGGACGAGCATCGGCCACGCGTGTTCGATCTCATCGACCAGGTGCTGAAGTTAGCGGGCGTCGGGGTCATGACGCCCGAGGGTGATGCCCTGGGGCCTTTCCTCGAGTTGTTCCAGTACGCCAGCGAATTGACCGCACAGAAGCGGGAGCATCCCGTCGACGACATCTGGAGCACCCTGTGCACCGCCGAGATCGACGACGAGTCCGGCGGGACGTTCTTGTTGCCGGAGAACGAGCTGGAGATCTTCTTCTTCATCCTCGCACTGGCCGGGAGCGACACGACGCGTAATGCGCTGTGCGACGGAATCCGCGCCTTTGTCACCAACCCCGCACAGGCCGACCGGTATCGCAGCGATCCCGACGTCCGTGCGCGTGCAGTGGAGGAAGTACTGCGGTGGTCTACGCCGATCATCTTCTGGGTGCGCGGCGCTCGCCGCGACGTCGTGTTAGGTGATACGCCGATCAAGAAGGGGTCCCGCGTCGTCACGATGCTTCGCTCGGCCAATCGCGACGAAGACATCTTCGACAATGCCTTCGAGTTCGACATTGCGCGCCAACACAATCCACACGTGACATTCGGCGGTGGCGGTGCACACCACTGCCTTGGTGCCATGCTCGCGCGAGCCGAGATCCGAGCCGCGTTGGACGAAATCCTGCTCAACACCGCCGACGTCGGACTGGGTGAACCGACGATCCAGCACCCGAACATCATCTCGAACATGACCGTCTACGACTCACTTCCGATCAGCCTCGAATTGGCCAAGCAACGCTAGGAAGGAACGTTTCATGGCGCGGTATCGCGTGGTGCAGTGGGCGACGGGCAACGTCGGCCAGCGCGCACTTCGGGCCGTTCTCGACCGTGATGCGTTCGAGCTCGTTGGGGTACATGCATTTTCGCCCGACAAGGTGGGCCAAGACGCCGGCTTACTGGCCGGGATCGCGCCAGTAGGAGTCCTGGCCACCGACGACGTCGACGCGCTGATCGGTACCGCACCCGACTGCGTGATGTACACCCCGCGTGTGATCGACTATGCCCTGGTGTGCCGGATGCTTCGCGCCGGGATCAACGTGGTGACCACGGGCGACTTCCTCACGGGCACTCACCATCTGCAGGAGTGGGCGGCTCTCACGGCTGCTGCCCAGCACGGGGGTGCGACGTTCCTCGGCACGGGTTTCGAACCGGGGTTCGTCAACGTCGCTGCGGGCTTCCTGTCCGGTGCATGCCGGCGCGTGCACAGCGTGAAACTGGTCGAGACGCTGGACTGCACCCAATACCCGGTGCGGGAGGCCTGGACAGTGCTCG
This sequence comes from Mycobacterium sp., assembly GCF_052143115.1. Lineage (GTDB taxonomy): Bacteria > Actinomycetota > Actinomycetes > Mycobacteriales > Mycobacteriaceae > Mycobacterium. The sequence goes on along the minus strand of NZ_JBKQTQ010000119.1, from coordinate 1,600 downwards.
GGTTCGCCAAGCCGGCCAAGGATCGGCTGGTCGAACTCGACCCGTTCACCGCCCGATACGGCCTTGGATACTTCGAGACGCTGGACCTTGTCGCCGACATGCTCGGCATCGAGTTGGAGTCGAAGCGGGGTCTTGTCGAACATGCCCTTGCCACGCGTAACCTGGATCTGGGATGGATCACGTTCGGTGAGGGCAGTGTGGCCGGCCAGCGTCGCACCTACCGCGGCTACCGCAATGGACGCGTCGTCGTCGAACTGGTGATCTGCTGGACCATGAGTGACGACGCCCTGGACCCACAGTGGACCGATCCCAAGGGCTTCAAATTGGAAATCGAGGGCGAACCGCGGGTGGATGCCGTGATCCAGTTCGGCCCACCACGCAATTCAGACCTCTCGGCCGACCAGGACGTCATGAGCCTGCTCATGGTCGGCACGGCCATGGCAGCGGTCAACGCGATCCCTCATGTGTGTGACGCTCCGCCGGGCGTGATCACGCCGATTGACCTACCCATCAGCGGCACCCGAGGTGCCCTCATCGACTAACCCGTTGCGGTGGCCCCGAGGGTAGGAAGCCCATGACGCGACGAGCTGTCCACCGAGTGAGGTCCGGTGCCGGTGGTGAGGCACGGCAATCTACCGCAGCGCCAGGCCACCGAACTGTAAACGAACTGTAAGCACACGTGATCGAAACGCCACCAATCGTGCCAACGCAATATCTGCGTATATGCCAGTTGAAGTGGCATTTTGGCAAGAGGGCCAACGCACGCCAACGCCAGCAAACGCCCAGAAACACGGACTGTAAATCCGTCCGCCTTGCGCCGACGTGCGGATTCCAGGGGCGGGCCGCTGACCTATGGGGCCAAGATGGGGCCAAACCTACGGACCAGGTGCTCTAGCGCGTCCAGTTCGCTGTCTCTAATCCACTCTGACCAGCTGAAATACATTGATGTAGGCCGGAACTCCGCCTGAAAAGCGGAAGGTCGCCGGTTCGATCCCGGCCCTGGCCACCAGTGTTGAGCTGCACGGATGTGGTGACGGCACTCTATGGTTGTTTCGGTGTGTCCGGTTCCTGTCCGTTCGCTTGGTTTGCGGCGGAGTCGTGGAGCCGGTCGAGGTTCGTGGCTACGTGGTCGAGTTCGTCGGCGTAGAGGTCGCTGTAGATATTCGCGGTGACGGTCGGCGTGGAGTGGCCCATTGTTTTCTGGACGTAGCGAAGGTCTGCGCCGGAGGCCCGGGCCAGGCTGGCGTAGGTGTGGCGAAGGTCGTGAATCGTCAATGGCGCGAGCTCTGTTGTCTTCAAGGCACGGGCCCAGTGGGTGTGGCGGCGCCAGTTGTTGGACCTGAGGAAGCCGCGGTTCGGTGATGGCTGCGCCCCGAGTATGTCAGCAACAATGGCAGCGGCCGCGGTGGCCCGCATCGCGCTGGTCTTCGCGCAGAGCTCAGCACTAACGGCCGCCTTGCCCTGGTTGCCCGCCCCTCTTCTGGCTCGGAGCGGGGCTCCTACTGCTGCCGGCCGTGCGACGACGTGTGCGGCCAGTCAGGTCGCCGATCTTGGGTTAAGATGCGAACATGGGATTAAGCGGCGGCGAGGCTCATAGCAC
>NZ_JBKQTQ010000118.1:0-14000 GCF_052143115.1 Mycobacterium sp. | reverse complement strand
TACGTGGTGCGGTGGCTGGCCACCGGCCATGTGGCGACGGTGGTTCCGGGCCCTGATGCCATGGTGGTGACACCAGAGGAGCAGGAAGCAGCGGACGAGCGGGCACAGGAACGGGGCGCACACCGCGGCACCAACGAGTAGGTGCTGCGGCTCGCCGTTATCGCCCCGCAGGCTTGCTGGTGGCCTGGTTGGGCCATCACGTGATGGGCTCTCGCGCGCATGCGGGCGGACAGGACTGGGTTGGATGCCGGTCGGTCTAACCTGACATCGCCATGTCCCAGAAGCCTCGCTCGTAGTAGGTCACCCAGAAGAAGGCGTCTTCAGCTTCTCGGGTCTGTTCGCCGACGGAGGCCTCGAGCTGGCGATCGACGGAACTCTGGAGGTCGCCGACGTAGGACCGGAACCCGTCGGTGGTCCACCTGTTCACGAACTCCCGGTGGGGGTGAGCACCGGGGCGGGCGCTGTCCCAGCTTTCCAGATAGGTGCGTTCGAGCGCCCAGATGGCGGTGATCTGGGCCGGGTAGCCGGAGTAGGTCAATGCCAGCAGGAAGTCGCAGTAGGCCCGAGTCGTCGGATGCATGGCGGCGTCGAGGGCCAGGCCGCGCCTCGCCGCCATCTCCTCAAACCAGCCGAGCTCCGCAACGGCGGCGACCACCCCGCCCGCGAGGAGGGCGACGTCGGCGAGGGGGGCCGTGGCCGCGATGCGGGACTGGGTGCGCACCAGGGTCTGCGCGAAGAGGTAGTCCTGGGCCAGCCACCGGTCGAAGGAGTGCTCGGGCAGCGATCCGTCCCGCACGCCCTCGAGGAACGGGTGAACAGTGGCCGCCTGCCACGCGGCGGTGTGACGCCTCATCAACGCATCGGCAGTCATGGTCTCGCGCATCGGGTGGCAGCGTCGAAGAACCGCAGTTCGAGTTCCATCGCCTGGTGATACAGGACGGCCAGGCGGTTGTGATCACCGCCGTAGCGGTCGAGCAGGCCCTCCAGACGTCGGGCCAGGGCCTCGAACCGCGCGCTGGAGTAGGTCATCACCCACTCGCGATAGGGACTGTCGGGTTTTGTCTGAGCGGCCAGCTGCTGGCCGAGGTAGGCGTAAAGGCGCAGGCACGGCGTCATCGCTGCCGCGATGTGGCCAACCGGCTCCAGCGCAGCGACCGCCAACAAGAAGTTGGTATAGGCCGCGGTGGCGGGGTCTGCCGCTTGGTGAAGGTCGACGTCCCAGCGGTCCGCGTAGCCACGGTGAAGGCGAAGCTCGTCGGCGGCGGCATCGAGTAGCTCCCTGAACGCGATCAGCCCGTCTTGGTCGGGGCTCTTGGCCAGAGCCAAGGCATAGGCGCGGCTGAACGCATCGAGGAACGCGGCGTCTTGTCCCACGTAGTAGGCGAACGTAGCTCGGGCCAACTCTCCCGACGCGATGCCCTGGACGAACGTGTGCTCCAGCGCCGCATCAGCCAGGACCCGGTTCCGGTGCCATAACGAGTCGGCAAGCGAGACCACGAACCAAGCCTAAGGCTCGGCATGGCCTCGACCACCGAGGGCGGTGCCATCCAGACAACTCCAGGGTCGGTTTCGCGGAAGGTTTGCTAGCGACCCGTTCCGCAGGTGAGCGAATGAGCGGGGTGAGCAGAGCGGTTCCTGATCTCCCTGTGGTTGGCCCCGTGGCCACAATTTGGCCACAATTTGGCCACAGTTACAGTTAACTAGTGTGAACTGCTGTGATGTCTTTCCGCAGCTAGAGCCTATTTTGGCCTAACGACCAGGTAGCTGAATAGGGTTCAAATCCCTCCGCCACCGCCAAAAGCTATCCGGTCAGAGCCAGCTTGGTTGCCACGAACCAAACGGTGTCAATGGGTACTTGTATTCACCCGGCGTCTTCGACATCTCGACCATTTCCTTGATGCCGGTATAGCGACCCATTGGCGTATCGACAACAAATCCATCGGGATCCGGGTAGAGGTGCTCATCATTTGAGCCGGCCGTCTTTTTCACGTAGTCGCGATCGAAGATGCCCAACTCAGCAAGCCAGAGAGCGGTGCGTACCAACGAAACCCTGACGCGGTAGCTTCCGCCTTCCTTCGCACGCCGGAGCAGTGCCGACAGGATGCCGCAGGTTGCGAGCCAACCCGCTGCGTAGTCGCAGGCCACAAAGATCGACGGATGTGCTGGCTTCTCGTCGCTGCCCTCAATGTTGTCCAGGCCCAACGCGAAAGTGGCCGTGATGTCGAAGCCGACGCGATTCGACCACTGTCCGGTTTCGCCGGCCCAGGTGATCTGGGTGTCGATGAGACCTGGGCGCTCTTTGATCACGTCCTCGGACGTGATGTGGAATCGATCCCGCCATCCCGTACGGCGATTCGTGACCAATACGTCGGCCTGGGAAAGAAGCTCACTAAACTTCGCATGGCCTTCCTTGTCAGCCAACTCAAGCATGGTGGAGCGCACTCCGACATGCGAGGTGTAGTGCCAGAGTGTGTGCTCGACATCGGATGGCCGCCACACGTTGAGCGAGTCGGCGCCATGCAGGGCCATTGCGCGACCGATCGAAGGGGCGGCAATGACGTGGCTTGACGAGAGTAAGCGGATACCGTCGAGCGGCGTCGTCGGGTTGGGCGTAAATGGTATTGGATCGCTTTCGCCTACTTTCTCGACGCTGACCAGAGGCATCAGCCCCAGGTTCTTTGTGAAGGCATCCATCTTCAGCACGTCTTTGATGTTGCGGGCGAGCGGCATCGGGACGCCGGCTTTCTCACCGGCTTCTTCAAGTTCCTCACCGTTCCACTCTTTCACCGCGTCGCGTAGCGCTTCATAAAAGCCACCCTTGGGTTTAAGGAGATCGAGTGCGCGCTGGCGTAAAGCGGGATAGGGCTCGGCAAGCATAATCCATTTGCCGTCCCTGGTGGGAACAATATCGGGACCGCCGGAAAATGGGCTGAATGGGTCCGTGCGTCCGGGGAATCCATTGACTAGTTCCCACTTTCCCTCGAGGAACGGGGTGAGGCGCCGCAAAGCCTTTCGCACGTCGATGTGAATATCCTGCCCCTCGCCGGTACGCTCCTTCCATATCTTTGCGATCAGGATCGCCTTGGCGGCCAGCGAGATTGCGCTGATAGATCCATATGGCAATCGATCGGGCGTGATGGGATCAGAGCCGTAATAGGTGACCTTACCTCCGGAATCGGAAGTTGTTGCCCCTAAGCTTTGTAGCAAGGATTCAACATGTGCAGGCACGTCTATCGTGCTGCCCTGTAAGGGATTGTCGTAGTTCTCGATTATGGCTTTCGCCAGCTTTTCTGCCGCATTCACAGTCCGTCTCCTCTTCTGTCGAAAATTGACGTGCACTCAACTGAGCCGTGTACGTCGACATAGCCCCGGTCTTCACCACAATCGGGAGAAAATCCGACGAGGGCAATGTCCTACGCACCAACGATCGGCCGCTGTTGTTGTGTCAGGTCACATCGGGCTGCGCTGCCGCCGGTTCGTTGCTAACTTGCCCTCCGTGAGGGCGGTGGTACCCAGGCTTGCAATGCTCTGCGCCCAATCAATTGGCAACGATGGGTATAGGCCAATTGCCTTGCGGCAGTAGTGAACTCCTGGTTGCTCACGACAAGGCTCCTGGTGCAGCCATGGTACAGCGCACCCGAGACCACCTGCTGGACGGCCGCAACACCGACCGATTTGCCGTGACGCTTGCACTGGATCGCCACGGACTGGCCGTCCTTTTCGGCGATCAAGTCGACGCCGTAATCACCGACCGCCGGGGTGAATCTGACCTGCCAGCCCGCACGGCGCAGGCGGGCGGCGACGTAGCCCTCAAACTCCACCCCACTCATGCCATCAATTGCTGTCATGCCGGCGCGTGGGCCCTCACGCCGCAGCAACAGCGCCAAGAGCACGCCGAAGATGGCTCCCGCCAAGCCCAACCAGACGTCGCGGCCGATGACGCCGACGATGAGCCCGAAGTAAAGCGGGAGAAAGATCAAGGCAATGTTCATGCCAGGAGTACGTCCGGTTAGCGCGGGAAGCGGGTGTTTGCGGAGGTGACCAGGAACGCCCTGTGCATGGGCCGATAATAAGGATCGGCAACGACAAGTTCGGGCTGCGCGACGCGCGACGGCATGTCGTGGAGGCGATCAAATCTTAGCCTTCAAGAGCCGCTGCCGTAGCCAGGGCGTCGGCTCCTAGCACTCCTTGCTTTCTGAGAAATCCTTAGGGACAGTTAAGCGGTTACTCATCTGCGTCGCCGCCATCGAGGGACCGATCGGTCAGGACATCGAGAATCTGTTGGAGCTGACTGGCATTCAGCAGGACGTTCTCGATCCCATCCTCGGTCTCATCGGGCCGCTCGGGGGACTGTTCACCAGTTGACCAGCCTGGCGCTGCTCAACTGATCCGAGAGTAGGGTCAAGGGATCAAGTCGGCCGGGGGACCGTGCGCGGTTTCGCCGATCGCCAGACCTTGACACGGCAGCGCACAACTGCGTTGGAGGGGTTGTGGACATCGTTTTTGGGGTGTCGATGGCACCGTCGACAGTCCGAATGGTGCTGGTCGAAGGGGAAAACGGTGACGGCGCCACCCTCGACCAGGACGCTTTTCCGGTCACCACTGCAGCGGCTACCGGCAACGCCGCAACCTCGAGCGCGACCGATCAGGTTTTGGCGGCGATCCTGGGCACTCGACAAGGTGCCGCCGAGAGCGGTTATCGGTTGGCATCGACCGGTGTGACCTGGGTGGATCCCGTCGAGGCCGGTGCCTTGCGGGATGCGTTGGCTGCTCACCGGGTGGAAAACATCATGCTGGTCTCGGCCTTTCTGTCCGCGGCCGCGTTGGCTCAGGCATATGGCACCAGCATCGGCTACGCCCACACCGGGTTGCTGTTCATCGAGCCGGACTGCGCGACGCTGGCTGTCGTCGACTCAGGGGACGGCTCGATCACCGATGTGCGCCGAGCTTCGCTGCCGAATGATGACGCGGATGCGGTGGCTGAGCTCACGGCGATGGCCGCCGGCGCGAGCAGGCTGGAACCACATCCGCAGGGCCTGTTCGTGGTGGGTTCCAGCGGAGTTGACGTCGCGATGATCAAGGCGGAGCTCGACGCCGCGACTCCGCTGACCATCAGCGCGCCCACCGAGCAGGAATCGGCGCTGGCTCGCGGTGCGGCGCTGGCATCCGCGCATGCGCCGCTTTTCGATTGGTCAACCTCCGCCTTGGCGTATGCCCAAGATCCCGGCACCGGAGCAGCGGAGCCGGTCATGCCGGTTTACGACGGCGCGGACAGCCAACAACTCGCGTACAGCGCCGCGCCGGACGAGGCCAACTTCTATACAGCGGTCGGGGACGCTGAGTTCTTGGCCGTGGAAACCGAGCCGGGCCGTCGACCGTTCCTGGTTGCCCTCGGCGTACTGATGGTCTTCGTTTTCGGTGTTGCGGCGCTAACGATCTCGTTGGCGCTCGACATCCGTCCCTCGGTCAGTAGCCGGCCCAGCCTTGGGAAAAGTGTGGTGGTTCCGGCCAAGCCGGTGCCACTACCGGCGCAGGCCCCGGCCGCTCCGGCCCTGGCCCCGGCCGTTCCGGCACCTGCTCCGGTCGCTCCGCCCCCGCCGGCCGTTGTGCCGGTGATACCAGTGCCGGTTGCGCCGCCCCCGATGCCCGGGCGTGGACCGTGGGCCCCAGGTCTCCGGCCGGGGCCGCCGGGTCCTGGTCCCATGCCGGGCATCCCGCACGGCCCGGGTCCTGGGCTCCCGCACTTTCCGGGTTTCCCGGGCTTCCACCTGTGACCGCGCGGGTCTAGACCGTCACATCGCTGCGCGGATTCGGCCGAATCTGCTCCACGCCAGGGCTTTAATAGAGCGATGGACCTGATGAGCCCCACCGACTCGGTGTTTCTGCTGACGGAATCGCGCGAGCACCCCATGCACGTCGGCGGCTTGCAACTGTTCGAGCCGCCGGAGGGCGCCGGGCCGGAGTTCGTCCGGGAAGCCGCCGCCGCTCTGGCCGCCAACCGCGAATTCCAACCCACCTTTCGCAAGCGACCCGCCTGGGTCGTCGGCGGACTCGCCAACGTTGCGTGGGCTTACGACGATGCGGATGACGTCGACATCGACTATCACCTGCGGCGCTCGGCGCTGGCGTCGCCGGGACGGGTCCGTGAGTTGCTCGAGCTGACCTCGCGACTGCACAGCAGCCTGCTCGACCGGCATCGCCCGCTGTGGGAGGCCTACTTCGTCGAGGGACTGAACGACGGCCGGTTCGCCCTTTACAGCAAGTTTCACCACTCGTTGATCGATGGCGTCTCCGCGCTGAAACTGATGCAGCGCATGCTGTCGACCGATGCGGATGATCCGGAGCTGCGGGCGATTTGGAGTCTTCCTCGGCGTCATCGCGATTCGGCCGACCGGTCTCGGTGGCAGACGCTCAGGCAGCTTGCAGGATCTGTTGCGGCGTTTGGTCCCTCGACCTGGTCGCTGGCCCGGGCAGCTCTGGTGGAACAGCAACTGACCTTGCCGTTCGGCGCACCGCGCACCATGCTCAACGTTCCCATCGGCGGTGCGCGGCGAGTGGCCGCCCAGTCGTGGTCGCTGGACCGGATCAAAAGCATCAAGCAGGCCGCTGGGGTGACCGTCAACGATGTCGTCCTCGCGATGTGTTCCGGTGCGCTGCGCTACTACCTGTTCGAGCAACATGCGCTGCCGGACACTCCGCTGGTCGCGATGGTCCCGGTGAGCCTCCGGACTAAAGAGGAGGCCGACAGCGGCGGCAACATGGTCGGCAGCATCCTGTGCAATCTGGCCACCGACGTCGAGGATCCGGCGACGCGGCTCGAGACGATCAGCGAATCGATGCGTGGTAACAAGAAGGTGTTCTCCGAACTGCCTCGGCTACAAGCATTTGCGTTGTCGGTCTTCCTCATCGCACCGCTGGGCCTCTCCGCGTTGCCGGGCTTCGTCTCGTCGGCGCCGCCGCCGTTCAATATCGTCATCTCCAACGTGCCGGGGCCAACCGAGCCGATGTACTGGGGCGGCGCGCGGCTCGACGGCAACTATCCGCTGTCGATCGCGCTGGACGGGCAGGCGTTGAACATCACCATGACCAACAACGCCGGCAATATCGATTTCGGCCTGGTCGGGTGCAGGCGAAGTGTGCCGCATCTGCAGCGACTGCTGGGTCATCTGGAAAGCTCGCTGAAAGATTTGGAACGCGCGACGGGACTTTGACCGGCGACGATGCAGAGCGCCAGCGCGATGAGGTGGGGGTCCCCCCAGCCGCGGAGCGGCGAGGGGGCGAGCCGGGCAATCCGGCTCAGCCGGCGATGCCCAAGCTGAGCGCGGGGCTGCTGCTGTATCGGGTGCGCGACGGCGTCGTCGAAGTCCTGATCGGACATCCGGGTGGGCCGTTTTGGGCCCGCAAGGATGACGGCGCCTGGTCGATCCTCAAGGGTGAGTATACCGACGGCGAAGACCCGTGGGCAGCCGCACAGCGCGAATTCGAAGAGGAGGTAGGGCTGGCACCGCCGACCGGCCCGCGGATCGACCTTGGTTCGGTCAAGCAGCCCAGCGGCAAGGTGCTCACCGTGTTCGCCGTGCGCGGAGATTTGGATATCGCCAGCGCCCATAGCAATACCTTCGAACTCGAATGGCCCAAAGGATCCGGGCGGATGCAGGCCTTCCCCGAGGTCGACCGGGTGGGCTGGTTCCCGGTGGCGCAGGCCAAGACCAAGCTTCTCAAAGGCCACCATGCCTTTCTGGATCGATTGATGGCAAACTCCACCCTGGCCGGTTTGCGGCAAGGTGAATGAACATGTCGTATGTTCACACTCATGCAGACGCTGCGAACACCTGACGACCGGTTCACGGACTTGCCCGAATTCCCCTATACCCCAAGGTATTCTGAAGTTTCTGACGACGACGGCGGGTCGCTGCAGATGGCCTGGGTGGAAGAGGGGCCACACGACGCTGACCCGGTGCTCATGCTGCACGGCGAGCCGTCGTGGTCCTTTCTGTACCGCAAGATGATTCCTGCGCTGACCGCGGCGGGGTATCGCGTTGTCTGCCCGGACCTGGTCGGGTTCGGTCGTTCCGACAAGCCGGCGCGCCGAGAGGACCACACCTACGCACGCCACGTCGAGTGGGTGCGGGCACTGGCGTTCGACATTTTGGACCTGCATCGGGTCACCCTGGTCGGGCAGGACTGGGGCGGATTGATCGGATTGCGGTTGGCCGCAGAGCATCCCGAACGCTTCGGCAGGCTCGTCGTCGCCAACACCGGCCTGCCCACCGGCGATATCCCGATGCCGAAAATCTGGTGGCGATTCCGCGAGGCGATCCAGGGGGCACCATCGATCGATGTCGGCCGGTTTGTGCAGGGCGGCTGCCGCCGGCCGATGAGCGACGAGGTGCGCGCGGCCTACGATGCGCCATTCCCCGACGACACCTACTGCGCTGCACCGCGGGCCATGCCCGGGTTGGTGCCGACGTCACCGGATGACCCGGCGGCACCGGCCAACCGCTCGGCATGGGCGAAGCTGTGCGCGAGTTCGACGCCGATGTTGGTCGCTTTCAGCGACGGGGACCCGATCACCGGCGGAATGGCGCCGATCTTTCAGCGCGAAATGCCCGGCGCGCAGGGGATTGAGCACCCGGTCGTGCACGATGCCGGGCACTTCCTCCAAGAAGACGCCGGGGAAGAACTCGCCGGCCATATCGTCGAATTCCTGCGCAGCTGACCGGCGTCAGCAGGACACGCGCAGCTCGAATGGCGCCGTCGTCCGTTCGGTCGCCTTGACGCCGGCGAAGCCGACCGCGGTACCGGCAATGCGATAGATGGGACCGGTCATAGCAACCGCTGCCTCGCCTTGCTGATGGCGCTCGTAGCTGCCGGTGAAGCCGTCGAAATTCTGGAACCGCACGAATTCGGCGACCAGCTTTTTCGCGTTGGAGAGCATCACGGTCACACCCGAGGCCTCGTCGCCAGTCTTGATGGTCCGCAGCCAATTAATGGACTCACATTGCACCGCATTGGTGGCCCGCGTGGTGCTGCCGTTGACGCTGAGTTCGGCAGTGCCGGGCGGCAACGTCCCGGGTGCCGGCTTGATCGCTGGGTGCGATGAGCACCCGGCAACGCCGATCATCACGACAGCGACCGCGACGACAACCGACTTACCGTTCACAACGATCCCCCTGCTCGCGATCCTTAAGGCGAATCTAGCGGGTTGACGTCGCGAAACGGCAACCATCTTTCGAACGCCTGCACAATGTGTGCATGACGAGTGTGTCGAGTGTCGCCGAGCCGCAGGCACTTCTGCTGCAACTATTGGACCAGGCCAACCGGGCCGACCCGTACCCGGTGTACAAGCAGTTCCGTGACCGCGGCCCAATGCAGCTGCCGGAAGCCAACCTCACCGTGTTTTCGGCCTATCGGGACTGCGACGAGGCGCTGCGGCACCCGTCGTCCTCGGCTGACCGGCTCAAGTCGACGGTCGCGCAACGCATGCTCGCTGACGGCACGATCGTGCGCCCGCCGGGACCTCCCGGTTTCCTGTTTCTCGATCCGCCTGATCACACCCGACTGCGCAAACTGGTCAGCAAGGCGTTCGTGCCCAAGGTCGTCAATGAGCTGCAACCGGACATCGCCGAGTTGGTCGACGGACTCCTCGACCGCATCGCCGAGCGGGGCCGGTTCGACGTCGTCAGTGATCTGGCCTACCCGCTGCCGGTGGCGGTCATCTGCCGGCTGCTGGGGGTTCCGCTCGAGGACGAGCCGGAGTTCAGTCGCGCATCGGCGCTGCTGGCGCAGGCGCTGGACCCGTTCTTCACGATCACCGGCGAGCCGTCGCAGGGCATGGAGGAGCGCATTCAGGCTGGTCAGTGGCTGCGAGGATACCTGCACGAGCTGATCGGACAGCGCCGCTCGCAACCCGGTGACGATCTGATGTCGCGGTTGATCGCAGTGGAGGAGTCCGGCGATCAGCTGACCGAGGATGAGATCGTCTCGACGTGCAGCCTGCTGCTGATCGCCGGACACGAGACCACCGTGAACCTGATCGCCAACGCGATCTTGGCGATGTTGCGCCATCCCAGGCAATGGGCCGCGCTGGGCGCCGACGCAGATCGCGCGCCGGTGGTCATCGAGGAAACACTGCGCTACGACCCGCCCGTGCAATTGGTAGCCCGAATCGCCACCGACGAGATGACGATTGGGGATACCACGGTCGTCAAGAGCGATTCAATGCTGCTGCTGCTGGCCGCAGCTCAGCATGACCCCGCCGAGTTCGAGCGGCCGGAGACCTTCGACCCGGATCGAAACGGTTTCCGGCACTTGGCATTCGGACGAGGTCTGCACTATTGCCTGGGCGCTCCGCTCGCTCGGCTGGAGGCCGCGGTCGCGCTGTCGGCGGTCACGGCGCGCTTCCCCGAAGCGCATCTGGACGGTGAGCCGGTCTATAAGCGAAATGTCACGCTGCGCGGGTTGTCGACGCTGTCCGTCGCGGTCTAACCGTTGGCCGAATGTCCACTTATTGCACGCTTTTCGGAAAATAGCGTGTCATAAGTGGCCGCTCGAGGGGGCGGTAAATCAGCCGCGTGCCCACGGCGCGGTTTCCAGGGGCCCATCAGACCTGGCGGCGAATGTCGAGGAGGTGGTGCTGAGCCTCATGCATCGTATGTATCGCGACCCACCGCAATGAGCGTTCGCAGGTTTCTGGATAGTGATAGATAACTGTGCGATTCCAGTCGTCGGCGGTCAGTCGGGCGAGGACATTGCTGAACATCTTTGCCGCGTCTGCGAGTTGGCGGGCCACATCCTCGGGCTCCTGCTCCGCATACCCATCGTGCACGACCCGCTCGTCACGTCCCGACGGGGGGCAGTCCGGCTGATCCACGCGGCGGGCCGCGAGTACCCGCTCGCGCTGGACTAGCAGCATGTCCCGCAGATGGCAGCCGTACTCCAGCGGCGACCACACACCGGGCTGCCGCCCGGATCGCAAGTCGACATCGCGGGCGCGCAAGATTGCCACGACCTCAGCGACCCACTCCTGGATATTCAGCTCGACTGCCGCTGACTGACTGAGGTCGTAAATGAAACCGCAGTCCGCACATTGATCGATCACCCCACCATCATCCGCAGGCGCCGGCCGGGCCGAGGCCGAGGACGATGTCGCCAAGGTTGAAGGTGACTGGGGTTTCCAGCTGCGCGTAGGTACATGACCGGGGCTCGCGGTCGGGGCGCCAGCGGTTGAACTGCGCGGTGTGGCGAAACCGTTCGCCTTCCATGTGGTCGTAGCGAACCTCCACCACCCTTTCGGGCTGCAGCGGCACGAACGAGAGGTCTTTGCCCGCGTTCCAGCGTGAGAATTCGTTCTTGCGTGGTGTGCGTTCGCCCGCCTCGTGGGCGGCCCAATTCCACGGGTGATCATCGAAGCTGGTCACCAACGTCTGCAGCTCGGTGAACAGTCGCCGCCGCTCGGCCATCGGAAAAGCGCCGATGACGCCGACCGATGCGAGTGTGCCGTCGTTCGTGTAGAGCCCGAGCAACAGCGAGCCGATCGCCCCGCCGCCCGACTTGTGCACGCGATAGCCGGCGACCACGCAGTCTGCGGTGCGCTCGTGTTTGATCTTGAACATCACGCGCTTGTCCGGCTGATATGTGATTCCCAGCGGCTTCGCGACGACCCCGTCGAGGCCTGCTCCCTCGAACTCGTCGAACCAGCGTTGCGCGGTCGCCAGATCGGTTGTCGCGGGTGTGACGTGGATCGAGCGGCCCGAAAGGGCCGCCGAACCAGCTACAGCGTCGACCAGCGCGGCGCGGCGTTCGGAAAATGGTCGCCCGGTGTAGTCGTCATCGCCGAGGGCGAGCAAATCGAACGCGATGAAGGACGCGGGCGTGTGTTCGGCGAGCATCCGCACTCGTGAATCGGCCGGGTGGATGCGCTGCTGCAGCGCCTCGAAGTCCAAGCCGTGGTCGGTGGCGATGATGATCTCGCCGTCGATCACACACCGCTGCGGCAGCTCGGCCTTGGCCGCCGCGACCAGTTCCGGAAAATAGCGGGTCATCGGTCGCTCGTTGCGGCTGCCCAGCTCGACCTGATCGACGTCGCGGAAGCATATGGACCTGAATCCGTCCCATTTCGGCTCATAGGACGAATCGGGTGGGATCGACGGAATCGACTTGGCCAGCATCGGCGAGATCGGCGGCATCACGGGTAGCTCCACGGACCTATTGTCGCGTCTGGCCGGTGGATGACCCCGGCGGCGTGCTGGAATCGGAATATGGCTGCGGCAGCACAAGAACTCGACGTCGACGGGATCGCGGTTCGGCTCACTAACCCGGACAAGGTCTATTTCCCCAAGCTGGGAGCCAAGGGAACCAAACGCAAACTCGTCGAGTACTACCTCGCGGTCGCTGGCGGCCCGATGCTCACCGCGCTGCGGGACCGGCCCACTCATCTGCAGCGTTTCCCCGACGGTATCGACGGCGAGGAGATCTACCAGAAGCGAATTCCCCAGCACCACCCCGACTACCTCGAGACTTGCCGCGTCACGTTTCCGTCCGGGCGGACGGCCGACGCGCTGAAGGTGACCCATCCCGCGTCCATCGTGTGGGCAGCGCAGATGGGCACCGTCACACTGCATCCGTGGCAAGTCCGCTGCCCGGATACCGAGCACCCCGACGAGTTGCGCATCGACCTGGACCCCCAGCCCGGCACCGGTTTTGCCGAGGCCCGCTCCGTTGCCGTCGACGTATTGCGGCCGCTGCTCGACGAACTCGGACTGGTTGGCTACCCGAAGACGTCAGGGGGCCGCGGTATCCACGTGTTCCTGCGGATCAAAACGGATTGGGATTTCATCGCTGTGCGCCGTGCCGGCATCGCGCTGGCGCGCGAGGTCGAGCGCCGTGCGCCGGATGCGGTGACGACCTCGTGGTGGAAGGAAGAACGGGGCAAGCGGATCTTCATTGACTTCAACCAGAACGCTCGCGACCGCACGTTCGCGTCGGCGTACTCGGTGCGGCGCACCCAAATCGCGACGGTGTCGATGCCGCTGACGTGGGACGAGCTGGCCACCGCCGACCCCGACGACTACACCATGGCTACCGTGGCGGATCTGGTGGCCCGCCGCGACGACCCTTGGGCCGACATGGATTCGGTTGATCAGTCGATCGCGCCGCTGCTCGAGATGGTCGAGGCCGACGAAAAGCGCGGACTCGGCGATCTGCCCTACCCACCGAATTACCCGAAAATGCCAGGCGAACCGAAGAGAGTTCAGCCGAGCCGAAATAGGGATCTGACCAGCAAGAGCAAGCGCGACTGACGGCCAAATCGAGTTAGCATGAGTGGCACTCGCCCGATAACATGGGCATCATGCCCGTCCCCGAGACCCTGGAATCGCTGGCCGCCAGCTTCGACCGGGTCCTGCACGTTGAAGGTAAGTCCGAGCGCACCCGGGTGCTCTACGGCCAGTCCGTCCGCTACTTCTGCGGGTGGCTGTCCGCACACGGCCACCCCAACGACCTGTCGGCCCTGTCGCGGGATAACGTGCTGGGCTGGCTGGAGTCGCTGCGGCAGCGCAGGCTCACTGACGGCACCATCCTCACCCGCTGGCGCGGGCTGCGCCGGTTCACTATCTGGCTGCTGTCCGAGGGCATTCTGCGCACGGACCCGCTGGCCGGGCTGACGGTCGACAAGCCTGAGGCGCCGCCGGTGCCAGTGCTGGTTGACGAGGAATTGGCCGCGCTGCTAAACGCCTGCAAGGGCAGGAAGTTCAACGACTTCCGGGACGCGGCGATGATCCGGCTGCTCATCGACTGCGGGCTGCGGGTGAGCGAGCTAACCGGTATCGACCCCAAGCACCTGGACCTCGACACCGGGACCGTGCAGGTGACCGGTAAGGGCAGACGGGTCCGGGCGGTCTACTTCGGCTCCCGCACAGCGGTAGCCCTGGACCGCTACCTCCGAGCCCGCCGTGGGCACCGGTACGCTGCTGATCCGGCGCTGCTGCTCGGCGAGCGAG
>NZ_JBKQTQ010000117.1:0-10756 GCF_052143115.1 Mycobacterium sp. | reverse complement strand
CGACCGGGCTACCCCTGCGGGCCATGGTGATGGTGCTGCTGTTTCTCGGTGTCATTTTTTTGCTGGTGGGTTTCCAAGCGATGGGATCGGGCGCCAACTCCGATGACGACTCGTCGGGATCAACGGTGACGACGAGCACCATGGCGCCGAAAACCTCGGCGAGACCTGCGGCAAAAGCGGATGTACGGGTCTACAACATCTCCAGCCAACAGGGGATCGCCGGGCGCACCGCCGACCAGCTGAAGCAGGGCGGCTACAACGTCACAGCGGTCGACAACCTGTCGTTGCCCAACGTCTCGGCCACCACCGTGTACTTCGGTAGCGGGCCCGGCGAACGCGAAACCGCCGACGCCGTGGGCCAGCTATTGAAAGCGCCTGTCCAACCACGGATTCCCGAAGTCGCCGGCCAGCCGCCCGGTGTCATCGTGGTGGTCGCGAGCTGAACGGCATCAGCCCGGCCCCGAGAGTCGGCGCTGACGGTCGGCCTCAAGGGTGTCCTTGGTGTAGTTGTCGCGCTGCGTGTTGACCCACGCACCGAATCTGCAGTCATCGATGGCGTAGGAGATCGGGACTCGGGCGTCACCGTGGCGTTCGACGTAGTCCAGAAGTCGGCGGAACCCTTCCTCCTACCGGTCGGCGCGCGGCGTCGCCGCCTGTAGTCAGCGACCGCCGCGTTGGCGACGATTGGGGCCTGGCTCTTGCTGCGGTGGATCTGAGACGAGTTCGCGGAACTTGGACATCATTTCGTCGAGTAGGGCCAGCGCCAGTGTGCGCGTGTGTGGTGGATCGTTGGACCGCGCGATCTCAAACGACAGCTCGGTGAGTGCTCCGTGCATTGTGGCGGTCAACATGACGGGTGAATGCTTGATCAGGCCCGCAGCGACGAAGCTGCCGATTACTTCGCGGATGACATCTGCGAAGTTGTCCTGGTAACGTCCGCGCCATCGCTGCCATCCGACTGCCGCGGGGGCTTCCTTCAAGACCACCGCCTGGTATTCCGCATCGGTGTAGACGTCGAGGAGCACCACGATGGCCGCCCTTGCCTGCTCCCATGGATCATCGTGACAGGCGAGAGCATCTGCTACGCGGCTGACGCCATCGCTTTGCAGACCGTCGAATATCGCCATGAATAGCCCCAGTTTGCTGCCGAAGTGGTGTTGCAGCGCACCGCGGGTGACTCCGGCCCGCACACAGATCTGCAGACCGGTGATCTCGGGGTAGGGCTGGGTAGCGAACAGCTCCCGGCCAGCTTGCATGATCACCTGCCGGGTCGCTTCTGCGTTCCTGTCGCGTCGCGTGCTGGCCGGTATCAAGGTGCGCCTCACACATATGCTACGTTCACCATGAATGCTAGATTCGCAGTGAATATCGGTTGTGAATGGTCCTGAGTAAATTCCGGCATCCAGCGTGGTGGTCGAGCGCTAAGGCACGGCCGCGCTGAGGCGATGCCAGCCTGAAGCGTGAATCTATTGGCCTGCCTGCTTGCGTGACGGTGGAGGTGGCGTGCTCGGCCCCGGAGAGCTTGAGCTTGAGCAAAAGCTGCAGATAAAGCCCGGCCAAAGTGTGGCGGTGGTCAATGCGCCGCCCGAATCGGGGTTGAGGCTGCTAACGACTGGTGGCCCGAACCCGGATCAGGCTGATGTGGTCATTGGCCTCGGAGTCCGGCCCGCGGACCTGGCATGGCTCAGGCCCGTATATGCGGCCGCCCGCGCTGGCCGCCTGGCCTGGGTCAGCTACCCCAAACCCGGTCAGCCGGGGACCGATCTTCGCCGGGACTGGCTAGTCCGAGCCCTTCGCCAATACGGCGTTGAGGCGGTCCAGGACGTGTCGATCAACGGCACCTGGTCAGCACTGCGGCTGCGCCCGACCAAGGCTGACCGCCAACCCGACACTTCCACGGCTAACAAGGACAGCAAGTGAGCCACAAGAACAACGACCAGACGTCCCAAGAGGACACCGGGGACACCACCTTCCTTTCCTACGCCGACTTCTTCGGCGAGCTCGACGCTTCGGCCGCTGGCGCCGCCGAGGCGGGGGTGGGGGAAGTCGAAGGGTTGCCGAGCGGCGCGGCCCTGCTTGTCGTGCGGCGTGGCCCCAACGCCGGATCGCGGTTCCTCCTAGAGGCCGCGCGAATCCGGCCTGGCCGTCTTGAGACGCGCGGTGAAAAACGCGGTCGACCGACAACGCCTACCGTTGATGTATGGCCGCCGTCGGCGAGCTTGTGCAGTCCACCACGGGGCAATGGATGGTCAGGCCACCGCAGCGTTGCCCGCGCGGTCACCGGCTGCGGCCGGGACACATGCTGGTCGGGTCGATCGCGTGCTCATGCGGCCGACATTTGACATGGCGTTGCGAGTGCGGCGCGGTCGCCTACGGGCCTGCGCTCGGCGAGGGGTGCAGCCTGCTCGACGGGCCTGCGCGCGTCCGATAGGCCGAAAGCGGGCATGGGCGAGGTCTAATCTGGGGCTGGCGCGACAAGCAGTTACCCGACGGCACGGGAATTCGTCTGAGATACACCCCTTGAGCAGCCGCCTACAGCATGCCCTCGGCCTGGTCGATGTTGCACAACCGACGCTCCAAGTCCTCCGTTGCCCGGGGCTCGTTTTGGGTGGAGAGTCGTGCTCAAACCTGGAATGCGATGGAGGGCGCCGATGGAAATCGTGCCGTTGGGTCCGGGCTTTGCAGCGGAACTGCGCGGAGTGAACATCCACGACGTTGCGGCAAGCGAGGCCGCATACACGGCGGTGCGCGCGGCGTTCGAGGAGCACTCGGTTCTGGTCCTTCGCGACCAGGACGTCACCGATGAAGCGCAGCTTGCCTTCTCGCGCCGCTTCGGCCCGCTCGAGGTCACCAAGGTGAGTTCGGATGGCTACGGCACCAACCTCGTGATCCTCAAGACCCTCGACGAGAAGGGCAACGTAGCGCCGGAAGATCACCGGCTCGCTTTAGAAAATAAGGCGAACCAGCTCTGGCATACCGACAGTTCGTTCAAGCGGGTGCCGGCGCTCGCTTCGGTGCTGTCGTCGCGCATCATTCCGGGGCGGGGGGGCGAGACCGAGTATGTCTCTACCCGGCTCGCCTTCGAGCGCCTCGATCCGGCGTTGCAACGGCGGCTGGAAAATTCCTTCGCCTGGCACGAATACGCCTATTCGCGCGGCAAGATCGCGCCCGACCTTGCCGGCCCGGCGGAGCGGGCGGCGCTGCCGCCACAATGCTGGCGTCTTATTTGGAAGAACCCGATCAATGGCCGCAAGGCGCTGTACATGGCCTCGCACACCTACGCGATCGAGGGCATGGAGCTGAAAGCGGCGCGGGAGCTGCTCGCCGAGCTGACGGAGGCGGCAACCGCCCCTGGTGCGAGATATCTGCACTCGTGGCGCAAGGGCGACGTGGTGATGTGGGACAACCGCGCGACCATGCATCGCGGTCGGCCGTGGCCGGCGCCGGAGCCGCGCTACATGGTGCGGACCACGATTTCCGCGACGGCCATAGACGGGCTCGAGGCCATGCATGCGCCGCCGTGCCAGGCGGCGGAATGACGGCGCGGCGCGCTCGCGCTAGACCTACGTCGTCAGCATCACTGCCAAGTCAAGGAAGAGCGCAACACGTTGCGTGGGTGAGCCCGCGACAGCGGCGAAGGTGTAGACGCTACCCGCGGCCACCGACAACGCCTAGCGTTGTGTATGGCCGCAATCGGCGAGCTAGTCCGCTCGACGTCGGGTCAGTGGATGGCCCGGCCGCCGCTACGGTGCCCGCGCAGCCACACGCTACGGCCGGGGCGGATGCTCGTCGGGAGCGTCTCCTGTTCGTGCGGCCGGCATCTGACCTGGCGCTGCGAATGTGGCGCTCTCACCTACGGGCCGGCGCTGGCCGAAGGGTACAGTCTACTCAATGGCCCTGCGCGCGTTCGCTAGTCGCGCCGATTCGTATGCCCTTGCCGTCCAAGTTGTTTCAGTCGATCGGTGAAGCGTTGCGAACCGCACGTTAGCATCTTTGGCTGCGCTTGCGGCGGTGTTCAGGTGTGGCGGGCTGCTTCTTGAACCAGTTGTACGCGGGAGCTCAGGCCGAGTTTTGTGTAGACGTGGGTGAGGTGGGCGGTGAGACGAACAGCCGGGTGGCGATGTCCTTGTTGCCGAGGCCCTCCGCGGCGAGTCGGACGACGTCGCGTTCGGTGGGGGTGAGCGATGCCCAGCCGCTGGTGGGGCGTTTGCGCTCGCCCCGGCCGCGTTGCACGTAGGCGATCGCCTCCTCGGTGGACAATGCCGCGCCCTCGGTCCATGCGGATTCAAAGTCCTTCTCACCCATTGCATCTCGCAGCGCCGCTACCGAGGCTTCGTAGCCGGCGTCCCAGATCTTGAACCGGACCGCGCCCATACGCTGCCGGATGCCGTGTGCCGCGCCGAAGAGCCGGGCGGCTTCGCGGTGATTGCCGGCGTCCACGGCCAGAATGCCGAGGAATTCGAGGATGTCGGGGATGAACAGATACGCCTCGACTTCGGCGGCACGCGCGAGCGCGTCGTGGGCGTCGTGCTCGGCCTGCTCCGGCTCACCTTGCGCGATCGCCACGCGAGCGCGCGTGGTCAGCGCCATCGCCGAGTACCAGCCCGTCGTTGTTGAAACGGCGTCGTCGGCCCAGCGACGGGCCGCGGCCAGATCCCCGCCCGCCAGCGCCACCTCGGCATTGAAGGTACGCTGCAACGCCGCCGTCTGGGGCTGGACGCGCATGTGCTGCCAGGCCGCCTCGCTCGCGTCTACCGCTGCTTCAACATCGCCGGCCGCCATGGCCGCGAGTGCCGACACCCCGTAGCCGATGGCCTCTTGCCACCCGCGGACCTCCGCGGCGGCCTCCAGGGCCATGTGGGCGGCGGCCCGGGCCGCAGCCGTATGACCCTGACATGCCAGCACGAGGCCCTGGCCCGCGAGGCCATGCTGCTCTTGGATCCCATCGTGAGCTGCCTCGGCGTCGGCAACTGCGTTCCGGAAGTGGCCGAGGTCTTCGACTGGACCGGCCGGCTGTGCGGCTCGCGCGGGTGGCGTTACGAGGTGTGGAGCGGTGCCGATGCAACCAGCGCGTCAGCCGCCCGGCTCGCTGGCGCGGCCTAGGGTCTGCGCGGCGATCATCGGCACGCAAAGCTTCGGGATCGTCGCACATTGCTGACGAAGCCGCTACGACATTGACGTGCGTTCCGCGCCGCCGGAAAGCTAGGCGCAGACCCGGATGTCCCGTCGCGGAGGAGGTCGGTAGTGGTCGCTTCTGGCCTGGCTTCACCCTTGCGGCTTGGATGGCTTCGGATTCAGATTGTCGGCGCCGTTGTTGGCGTTGCCTTACTTGTCGGCGCGTGCAGCTGGGGGCCGTCGCCGAGCCCACCATCGTCGGCCACCTCGACCGCTCGGTTTACGCCGATCGATCAGACGACGCTGCAGGCGCGGGTCGCCTCGATGGCCAGGGAGATGCTCGTGCCTGGGGCGGTCGCGTTGGTGCGCTCACCCGGCGGTGAGATCAGCACGACGTACGGCACCACCACGGTGGGTGGCAAAGTTCCGGTGTCGTTGGCGGATCACGTCCGGATTGGATCGATCACCAAGTCGTGGACCGGCACCGTGATCCTGCAGCAGGCCCAGGAGGGCAAGCTCAGCCTCGATGACCCGGTGTCGAAGTTCCGCCCCGATGTTCCGGGCGGTGACCACATCACCATCGCCGAGTTGTTGAACATGCGCAGCGGTCTTTATAACTACAGCGAGACGCGCGAACTAAACGAGATGGGCGACAGCAATCCGCAGAAAGTGTGGAACTCAGACGAATTGCTCGCGCTGGCCTATAGCCATCGGCCGTACTTCGCACCCGGAACGGGCTACCACTATTCGAACACCAACACGATATTGCTGGGGCGCATCGCCGAGACGCTTGACGCTAAGCCGCTGTCGCAAGTGTTCCAGGATAGGTTGTTCACCCCACTCGGGCTCAAGGACACGCTGTTTCCGGCCAGTACCTCGAGCGCCATCCCGGACCCGCATCCCCAGGGGTATATGTATGGCAACAACGTGCTGACCATGGGCTCACCAGCGGCAGTACCGCCCGACATGCAGGCGGCAGCAAAGGCCGGCACGTTGCAGCCCAGTGATCAGACATCCCTGAACCCGTCGTGGGCCTGGGCGGCAGGCGCCGGCATCTCCACGGTGGCGGACCTGGCTTCCTGGGCTGAGGCGTTGGCCGAAGGGAAACTGCTCGATCCCGACATGCAAGCCAAGCGGATCACCAGCCTGCAATCAACGGACCTGGCACAACCCGATGCGCCGCAATACGGGTTAGCCATCGCGAAATTCGGTGCGCTGTATGGGCATACCGGTGAAGTTCCGGGCTTCAATACCTTCGCCGGCACCGACCCCCAAAACAAAGTGACGGTCGTAGTCTGGGTCAACCTGGACCCGACCGCCGATGGTCGGGCAGCGGCCACGCTCATCGCCAAAGGTCTGATCGACGAGATGTACGGGTCATCGCCTCCGACACCCACCCGCTAGAGCACTGATGCCTTGGATTGAGGGCTTCAACCGCTGCGGGCGTTACTCGTACAGGTTGGCGTGTTGGTGCTAGGCGTTGGCAGCGCCAATGCCGACATCATTCCTTCAACGTGGGCTGGAGTAAGCCAGTCTACGAATGCCGATGGCACCATTGACTCGCTCCCTGTCACTCTTGTGCTCGACAGCAGTGACCCAATCTCAGGCGTCATGAAGATAATTGGGCCGCAACATACGTGCACTTTCCAACTATCGGAAGCTATGCGCTCGTCTACTACGAACCGGGTAGTTAACGGCTATAACACCGCTGGACCGTGCGGCGGAGATAATGTCACTTGGTCGGTCATCCTCAAGCCTGATCAAATGACCGGCTCTCTTGTGACTCATCCACAGAATACCT
Organism: Mycobacterium sp.; assembly: GCF_052143115.1. Taxonomy (GTDB): domain Bacteria; phylum Actinomycetota; class Actinomycetes; order Mycobacteriales; family Mycobacteriaceae; genus Mycobacterium. The sequence goes on along the minus strand of NZ_JBKQTQ010000117.1, from coordinate 3,840 downwards.
TCACACTGAGGCCCGGCTAACGGCGTGAACAGAGCGAACGTCGGCGGCTGCGATGTCCCAGGCAATATCGTGTGTATCAAAATAGACACATACGAGACACCCCCCGAGGTGGGAACCGCCGCTTCGATATCCCAGGTCACGATGTCTCGAATGTTGGTCTCAGAAATACCCGTCTCGAATCCCACGTTTAGTGGTTTATGAAGCAGTCATCTACCGGCATAGTGACCGAGGGTCAGCGGATCGGATACATCAGGGTAAGCACCGTTACCCAGACCCTCGATCAACAGCGGGAGGCGCTCGAGAAGGCCGGGGTCGCAAAGACCTTCTCCGACACTATGTCTGGTGGGCGAGATGACCGCCCGGGCCTGGCCGAGCTGATGGCCTACGTCCGGGAAGGGGACATCGTGGTGGTTTGGAAGCTGGACCGGCTGGGCCGCAATACACTCCATATCCTTGAAACCGTCAAGGCGCTCACCGACCGGGGTATCACCTTGGTGTCGGTCACCGATGGCATCGATTCCTCAACTGCCGCAGGCAGAATGATGATCGGCGTCCTGAGTTCGCTGGCCGAATACGAACGCGAACTGATCAAGGAGCGCACGGCACTCAAGCGGGCCGCGTCCCGGGCCAACGGCACCAGGTTCGGGCGGCCCCGAAAGGTCTCGCAGGGCGAACACATCGCCACCGCCAAGCGGATGAAGGCCGACGGCCACACCGGCAAAGACATCGCCAGGTATCTAGGGGTCAGCCGAGCGACGTTGTATCGGTACCTCAGTGAGGTCCGCGCCGCCTGAACCCGTCGGAGCCGTACGCCTGCTACGCCTCGCCAGGTCGGGGTAACTTGCCCCTGTAGCAACCGACGCGAGGGAGACTATCCGCGCCATGTCGAAGACGAACGCCAACCTGATCTGGAAGATCGCCGACCTGTTGCGCGGCTCTACCAGCCGAACCAGTACGGCGAGCTGAGCCAGGGCCCCGTGGGCGACGATGTGGCCGGGATCGACGCGAACGTTTAGTGAGGGACATTCGTTGAGCACCTTGACGCCCGAGCTGCGGGCCGAGATCATCGCCTGCACCGAAGAACGCATCCGAGCACGCCGCACGGAGGAAACGCCATGGAACTCAAAGGAAAGACCGCGATCGTCACTGGCGCAGGCCGGGGCATCGGTGAGGGGATCGCCAAGGCCGTGGGGCGCGAGGGCGCCAACGTGGTCGTCAACAACAGGAGCATGGACGCCGCCGAGGTGGTGGCCGGGGCCATCGAGCGTGACGGCGGCTCGGCGATGGCCTACCAAGCCGACGTGACCAACACAGACGAGATCACCGCGATGGTCGACGCCACCGTCGAAAGGTTCGGGGCCGTCGACATTCTGGTCAACAACGCCGGCATCCAGTCCACCCCCAGACTTCTCAAGGACATCACCGAAGAGCAGTGGGACCGGGTGCTCAAAGTCAACCTCAAGGGCGTCTTCCTGTGCTGCAAGGCAGTGATCCCGGTGATGATGAAGCAGAACAAGGGCCGCATCATCAACATCAATTCCGGGGCTGGGCGCCGGATGACGTTTTTCGGCAGCGCCGACTACACCGCGTCCAAACACGGAGGAGTCGGTCTCACCCAGCATCTGGCCTGGGAACTGGCCGACAGCAACATCACCGTGAACGCGATATGCCCGGGCGCGACACTTACCCCGTTGGCCGAACAGGGCTCCACACCCGAGTACCGCGAAATGGTCAGGAAGCGGCTTATTCCGCTCGGCCGGTGGTGCACGCCCGACGACATCGCCGGAGCTGTCATCTATTTCGCCAGCGATCGCGCCGACATGGTGACGGGCCAACTACTGGATGTCGACGGCGGAGCCATGACCGGCTATGGCGAAGACGTGCGCCCCCTGATCCGACAGCGCATGGAAGAAGAGCAGGCAAAGGCACGAGGCCCTGCCTGAACAACCAGGAGTTGAGTCATCTGTTACAGGGCCTCGGCCATCGGCGGGGGGGTTTTTTTGTGGTTGCGCCAGTCGCTGCGTCGGGCAGATCCTTGTATTGCTTGTGCTGAAGAGCTTTCGGCTGTGGCGACGGGTGGTTCGAGGTGGCCGTTGATTCTGATGTGGTGACGCTGCTGTTAGGCGGTGACGTCATGCTCGGTCGCGGCGTCGATCAGATTCTTCCGCACCCCGGGGACCCGGCCTTGCGTGAGCGCTGTGTCGATGATGCCCGTCGATACGTCGAGCTGGCCGAACGGGTGAATGGGCCGATTCCCCGTCCGGTCGACTGGAGGTGGGCCTGGGGTGACGCGCGAGCGATCCTTGACGACCTTGCTCCCGATGTTCGTCTGATCAATCTGGAAACCACGATCACCGCCGAGGGTGAATTCGCAGACCGCAAAGGTTTTCACTATCGGATGCACCCTGGCAATCTCCCCGCACTGACCGCGATCCGGCCCGACGTCTGCGCCCTGGCCAACAACCACACTCTCGATTTCGGCCACCGTGGGCTGGCCGACACGTTCGATGCTCTGGCCGCAGCGGGTATTCACGGTATCGGGGCGGGAGCCGACTTAGAAACCGCACAACGCCTGGCGGTGGTGGCGGCCCACGGTGAACACCGGGTGGTCATCGGTTCGGTTGCGATGAAATCCAGTGGGGTGCCCGAATCGTGGGCGGCGCACCGCGATGGGCCGGGGGTGTGGTTGATCGGGGATCCGTCGGCCCGTGGAGCCGTAGATGATGTCGCGGCAGGGGTGCTGGCGCACAAGCGCACCGGCGATGTCGCGATCGTGTCGGTGCATTGGGGACCGAATTGGGGCTATGGCGTGGGATTGAATGAAACCCAGTTCGCGCACCGGTTGATCGACGCCGGTATCGATATCGTGCACGGTCATTCCTCACACCATCCCCGGCCGATCGAGATTTACCGTGGCAAACCGATCCTGTACGGGTGCGGCGATGTCATCAACGACTATGAAGGCATCGGCGGCTACGAGTCCTACCGCCCCGACCTCAGACTGCTGTATCTGATCTCGATCGATCCCGGCGACGGTGAACTGGCCGCGCTGCGGATGCTTCCACTGCGCCTGCGGCGAATCCGACTTGAGCGCGTTCCGCAGACCGACGCGGAATGGCTGCGCGCAACGATCGAGCGCATCAGCTGCCAGTTCCGGACCTGTGTCGTGGCGGGATCCGACGATTTGCTGGTCGTCCACCCGAGGCGGCGCGAACCCGCCGATGACTCATCCGGATCACCGCCGCCGGAGCCATCGCCAGCGCTGCCGACGACCAAAAAGCCTGAACGCCATCTTTGGCTGCAACGAATCACGCACCGGGTGCCTCATCGATGATCACCGATGGGACCGCCGTCCAACACGGTTGCGGGCACGTCGGCTCCCGTCAGAAGACGATCGTCTGGTTGCCGTATCGGATGATGCGGTCCTCGCAATGCCACAGGACCGCTCGGGAAGCACCGCGCCCTCCACGTCGGCGCGCCCGCAAAGAGGACTGTTCGGATTCCGAGCACCGGACGTGGCTGTCGCGTGGCGGTGGCAGCATGTGTGTGTGACCACGACGACGCTTTCCTGGGATGTGGTGCCCGTTGACAAGCCGGACGATGTCAATGTCGTGATCGGGCAGGCGCACTTCATCAAGACGGTCGAGGACCTGCATGAGGCGATGGTGGGGGTGAGCTCGTCGCTACGGTTCGGGCTGGCCTTCTGCGAGGCCTCCGGGCCACGGTTGGTTCGCCGCACCGGGAATGATCCTGAATTGGTCGAGCTCGCGACCCGCAATGCGCTGGCCATTGCCGCCGGGCACTGCTTCGTGATCTTCTTGCGTGACGGGTTCCCGGTCA
>NZ_JBKQTQ010000116.1:0-39562 GCF_052143115.1 Mycobacterium sp. | reverse complement strand
GCCCCAGTCAATCAACTTGGTCGTCAACGCGGCGCCGATGCCGGACGCGCCGCCGGTAACGAATGCAATCTTCCCTGACACGTTCGCTGCCATTGGGGAAGGATAATCGCTCGCCTTAACGGTTAAGAGGAGATTCTGGCGGCGGGGGTCGCCGAGATTAGCGGTGAAATGTCCTTCGCATATCCGGTGTCAACACCGGGGGTACCCCTTAAAGGACAAACGCGCTTCCCCCATCGTTGAACGCGATTGCGCTCGACACCTCAAAGTGTGGATTTGCACCATCGTCTGGTCGACGGTGCGAGCGCGAACACGATAGTGGCAAAGCGGGAACACCACGAGCGGCGGCCACGCCATGTCAGCGATCGCGTCGCTGGCCGGGAAAAATGCTTGGACGACGAGCATGGCGATGTTGGTGCCGCCGATGACGATAAGAAGCCGACCCACCCGCTTGCGCGCCAAGAGCAGTGTCGCGCCCGACAGCAACATAACCACGGTTAACGCCAAGGCGGCTGCGTTAAACCATGACCTGGCCTGATCCGAAAGGTTCGGCTGGGCCCTCGTGTCGCCGATCCAGCGCACAGCGCCCCCGATAGCGAGCGCCCATAGTAGGCCGCCCAATATCGCCAGGACCGCCGCGATTACAGCGGTTGCAGCACTCAGCGCCGACTTGGCACCGTCATGTGGATTCGTAATCGCGCTTCCGGCGTAGGCGCTGCCCGTCGCGCAAGTCTATAGTTTGCTAGCAACGCGGGACCCAGAACGACGTTTGTAATGATTGACCCGATTTCGGTTCGAACAAGTGGTCATTGCCAGGACCCTCACTCGGTCGGCATCACCTGAGCAGGTGGCCTAAATGGCTGATTTTCTTGCGGCAGTGGCGCGTTCACCGGCGTGGCTAGGCACCATTCAGAAGCTGGCAGACGTCGAGCAGTCCGCCGGAGGGGGTTTCAAAAAAGTCCAGGATGATGATGTTGGCGCCGGTGCCCCGCCATTCTCGTGCAGCCATCGAGATAACCTCGGGATTGTAGAGTTTGGCCGCCTCCCGAAGGCTGCCCGGATGCGACGACAGACTTATTAGTTGTTCGCTTGGGGTGATCTGTCCCTGCGAAACGTAGAGCCGGTTGAGGTCTCGCTCTGGCTGCGACCTGATGTGGTCGAGCACGCCCGTTGCGTTGTCCTGATCGGGCCACAGCGAGATGATCTGGCTGGACTCGCACGGAGGGTAGTTTTCTGCCTCCGAGCACCAGACGTCCGTACGCCCAGACGCTGCGATGGCGGCGGAAGAAGAGAGGAGCAGAATCAACCGCGCCGTGTCGACGGGATCGTGCTGGAGGATCTCATTGACAGTGTTGCTCGGGCCAAGCGTCGGGGGACCCTGGACCAGGCGGCCATCAAGAATCTCGGCGATGAAATCAATGAGAGCGACTTGGGACTCGACGGTTTCCATCCCGTAGAGATGGTTAACGTCGAGGATGATCAGCTCGCCGGGGTACTGCTGAGTGAACATGACGACCTGATGCAACGCGTCGTCCAAAGTCCCGCATACCAGGACGTGGCCGAGCACATAAGTGGAATCCACCAAGGAGACCCGAAGATCCAGGTAGCGGATCCCTGCGTACAGCTGATCGCTGACGCTCAGATCCTGAGCCTGTGACCACCCCAACATCAATGGCCTAGCGCTAATCTTGCGCTGCTCAGCCACACTGTTCACCGCGTTGACGACCCGAGCGCGAGCACCCTCGTTATACGGGTCGAGCGCTGATTGCGTTGTCATCCCATAGGTGCCGGAATCGTGCGTGCCCGGCAGCGCGACCCGACATAGCGGCACATCGCCGATCTGCTGCATCATGTCGGCCATCCAGGTTGCGCTTGCGGCCTTCGCCGCTGCCGGCGGCGCCACCAGGGCGCTCAGGCCGAGAACACCAGGGACGGCAGCGGCATATTTGAGCAGATCACGCCGCGAAAGTGGCATCCAACCGCCTACTCCCACATTTTTGCCGCATCGCCACAACCTAACCTGCAAACGCCGTGTTCACCCCCGACTCGCGCGGCGGGCACAGTCGCTGGCGCATAGCTCACTCGGTGAACCCGATGAGCCACCGCCGTTCTAAGCCCCAGTCTTAGCTAGGACTTTGAGCCCGCCTTGGCGGGTGCCTTCTTGGCCGGCGCCTTCTTAGCGGCAGCCTTCTTAGCTGGCGCCTTTTTGGCTGGAGTCTTCTTGGCCGGCGATTTCGTAGCGTCCGACCGCGCCTTTACGCTGGCCTCCAGCTTGGCCAGCAGGTCGGAGACGTCTTCGGTCTCGTCCAGCTCTTTGGGTTGCTCCTCAGTGGTAAATGCTTCTCCGCCTTGAAGTTTGGCCTGCACCAGCTCGTGCAACTGCTCCTGGTAGTCGTCGTGATAGCGGTCCGGGTTGAACTCGTCGGCCATTGACTCGACCACCTGTCCGGCCATTTTGAGCTCGGCCGGTTTGATCTCGACTTTCTTGTCCAGCACCGGGAAGTCGGGATCTCGGATCTCGTCGGGCCACAACAGCGTGTGGATCACCATCACCTCGCGCTTGCTGAAATCCTTGACCCGCAACGCCGCAAGCCGGGTCTTGTTGCGCAAGGCGAAATGCACGATCGCCACCCGATCGGTCTCAGCCAGCGTCTTGGCCAGCAGCACATAGGATTTGGTTGACTTGCCATCCGGCTCGAGGAAGTAGCTGCGGTCGTACATCATCGGGTCCAGCTCGCTGGCGGGGACAAACTCCAACACCTCGATTTCGCGGCTGCGCTCTTCGGGCAGCGTCGCGATGTCGTCGTCGGTGATCACCACCATTTGGCCGTCGTCGGATTCGTACGCCCGAGCGATATCGCGGTACTCGACAACTTCGCCGCATACCTCGCACACGCGCTTGTACCGGATGCGGCCGTTGTCCTTGGCGTGTACCTGATGAAACTTGATGTCGTGGTCCTCGGTCGCGCTGTACACCTTGACCGGGACGTTCACCAGCCCGAAGGAGATCGAGCCCTTCCAGATCGAACGCATACAGTCAGTATGCCCGCACCACCATCCGAATAAGCGCCTAGCGGTGACGTGCGGCAGCGTCTAGCGCGGCCCGGTCCGGCAGGTCAGCACCGGCCCGAGCGACGGTCAGCGCGGCCGCATCGCCGGCCGCCTCAAGCGCTGCCGTCAGCGCATCCAGGTTTATCCCGGCAAGCTCGGCGCGTCGCTGCGCGCCCAACAAGCCCCGCCCCCACAGCGCGTCGATCAGGCCGACCATGAAGGCGTCACCGGCGCCGACGGTGTCGACCACCTGCACCGGACGGGCCGCCACCCTGGCCACACCGGCCGCGCAGACCGCCGCCGCTCCCCGGTCACCCATCGTCACCGCGACGATAGACGGACCCAGCGCAAGCCAGGTTTGAGCAATCCGCTCGGGCGGACGGTCGGGGTCGATCCAGCGCAGATCCTCCTCGCTGACCTTCACGATGTCGCTGCGCTCGACGAGATGCTCGATGCGTTCGCGCGCCAGATCTCGGTCGACGATCAACGACGGACGGACATTGGGATCGAAGGTGATGGTGGCCGAGACATGGTAGGTGTCGACGAGCGCCGCAACCGCCAGGCAGCCCGGTTCCTGCACGGCGGCAATCGATCCGGTGTGCGCGAAAAGTGGCGGTGTCACCATCGGCGTACCGGAAAGCTGCCAGTCCAGGTCGAACACATAGTCGGCCGACCCGTCTTCGCCGACGGCCAGTCGCGCAGTCGCCGTCCGGCCGGCTACCTGACTTCCCGAAACAAGTTGCACCCCGGCAGCATTGACGTAGTCGGCGATACGCCGGCCATATGGGTCGTCGCCGATGCGCGTCAGGAAATCGACATCGCGGCCCAGCCGGGCCAGTCCAACGGCGACATTGAGTGGGCTGCCGCCGACATGCTCGTCGTCGGTCTGCCCGTCCCGCTCGACGATATCGATCAGCGATTCGCCGATCACCAGCCCGCGGGTCATCGCAGTAACGCCTCCAGGGTCGCCCGAGCTCCGTTGCGGTGCAACGACTCCAACGCCCAACGGTATGCCTGCACGAAGCGTGGCTGCTGGGCCAGATCCCCGAACACCGCGGTGCTCTCGATGAACGCGGTGGGATGCTCGTGCTGCGACCGGGCGATCGGCACCAGCGAGTCGGCCAGCTGGTCCACCACCTCGGTCGGCTCACCCCACTCGTTGACGCCCTCGGCGTAGCGTGCCCAGCTCGCCACCGTCGCTGCCGCAAACCGAACCGAGCCATCGCTGGCCAGGTTGTCGCGGACCACCGGGAGCAGCCATTTCGGGATACGGTCCGACGAGTAGGCGCACAGCCGCGCAACGGTGTCGCGCACGCCTGGGTTGGCGAACCGTTCGATCAGCGTGCGGCTGTAGTCATGTAGGTCGATCCCGGGCACGGGTGGCAGCGTTGGGATAGCCTCGAAATCGAAGTAGGCGAGCAAGAATTCGGCGAACAACGGGTCACGCGCTGCGTCGTGGACAAACTCGAAGCCGCACAGATGTGCGAAGTAGCACAGGCACTGATGCCCCGCGTTGAGCAGTCGGAGCTTCATCGACTCGTACGGGCCGACATCGTCGACCAGCAGCACGCCCGCCTGCTCCAACGGCGGCCTGCCGTCGGCGAAGTCGTCTTCGAGGACCCAGGCGGTAAACGGCTCGGCCACCACCGGCCACCGGTCAGCGACACCGAAGTCGCGCCGCACGGCCGCGGCCATCTCCAGTGTCGTGGACGGGGTGATCCGGTCCACCATCGAACTCGGGAACCGGACGTGTTCCGCCACCCACTCGGCGAGCCCGGGATCTCGTTGTTCGGCATGCGCGAGGATGGCGCACCGCGCGATCGCACCGTTGCTCTCGATGTTGTCGCACGACACGATTGTCGGTGCGGCGATGCCGCGGCCGCGACGCCTGGCCAGAGCCTCGGTGATCAATACGAACGCGGGCCCGTCTGGGTCGCGGTAACCGCCCTCGGTGATGGTCAGCGAAATAATCCGGGTGGATGCCGCGGCCAGCAACTCCAACGCTGCCTCCGGATCGTCGGGCGCGTAGCGATAGTCGATGATCGAGCCGATCACTTGTGCGTCCCGGCTGCCGTCAGGGCTTTCCAGGATCAGCGTGTATAGCCCGTCCTGGTCACGCAGGACGTCGCGCATTGTCCAATCGCCGGGCATCACCCCTACCCCGCAGATGCCCCACTCGCGCGCCAAGCCCCGCTGCAGCAACCGGTCGATGTACATGGCCTGATGCGCCCGGTGGAAGTGACCGGCCCCGATATGTGCGATACCGACGCTGACGCTGTCGCGGTCATAGCTCGGCGTAGCGATCGGCAGGCTTGTTAGCGCTGCGTTGTTCACGTTCATCGCGCTAGCCACCATTGGCCAACTCCTCCCCGGGCCACAGCCCGGATCGTCATCGGGCTCGCAGCACCTCTTGACGGTACGACGTCGGGGGCCTTAGCCCACTGACAGGTCAGCCGATGCCTACGTTAGCGGGGAATCTGCACCTGTCACGGTCGATAACATGAGGACATCAGCGAGAGCGCGCCACGAATCGGTTATCGCGGCTGCGCCGGCATCAATCAATTCCACACGGCGGCAATCCCGTTCGTCGGTTGGCACGAACATCACATTACCGACGGTGACGTAGCCGGCCGCGACCGCGGAGGTAACGCCCGCCACAGAATCTTCAATGGCCAGGCCCTGGTCGGCGTCGACATCCATTACCTGGCCGGCATGCAGATACACCGCGGGGTCGGGCTTGCTCGTCGGCACGGGAAGGGAATCTTCCGCGCTGAAGCGCAGAGCCGCCGGGATGAGCGAATCGAGTCCGGCGGCGGCAAAACAGGCATCCAGCCGCTTGGCGGCGCTGGAGCTGACCGCTGCCAATGCATACCGCGACGCCAGGGCCTCAAATGGCGCAAGCACCTCTGGATCGGGTTTTAGGGTGGCGGCCAGATGAGCGGTGACCTGTTTGCGTTCTTGGCGCACCCACTGCTCGAGTTCGTCGGCGCACAACGCGCGACCGCTCGCGGCGTCGCTGTCTGAAGCGACAACCGCTGCGGGACGGCCACGTGCCAGCGTCTGGTCGACGGGCACCTCGCACAGCACAGCCAGATCGATGGCAGTGCTGCGAAAGTTTTTGCCGACCGCCTGCTTGCGCAAATCCTCTGCGCTCAGGGGAGCGGTTACGCCGAATCTGGCTAGGAAGCGATTGGTCACCTCGACCGAGGCGGCGAATGCCGGTCTCTCGGAAGGGAAGAGGTTGTCATCAGCGTCACAGAGCAAGGTGGTGATTAGTACAGGGTCGAACGGACGCACAATGCTTATTCCGTGGTTCATTACGACACCAACTCCCGCGCATCGTCCTGCAACGCTCGACGCAGTGTGGGTAGCACACCGTGCTCGTCGATGTTCGCAATCATGTCGCCGACGCACTCCGCGAAGGCGGGAATCAAGCGTAGTTCGGTGAAGATTTCGTGCCGCAGCAACGGATCGGGATTGTCGCCTGCCATGGTCGCCAACCTAGTCAGCGGTATCGCCTGCGAGTCTTCGATGCGGAATTTACGCCCCTTCAGGTCGTGGCCGCGCATATAACGGGCCCACCCGGCAACGGCCAACATCAGCAGGGTGTGCGGTCTGCCCTGCGCGATCGCCTCCTGCAGGGAGGGCAGCACAAACGACGATATTTTGCTCGATCCCCGTCGAGCCAACCGCGACAACTGGTCGCTCATCCGGGGATTGCTGAGCCGAGCGAGCAACGTTTGGCGATAGCCGGGTGTGTTCATGCCGGGCACCGCCGGTAGCAGTGGCTGAATCTCGTCACGCATGAGCTGCTCGACGTAATCGAAGATGACGCGGTCCTTCATCGCCTCGTCGGTGCGCTGGTAGCCGGCCAGCGTGGCCAGACACGCGAGCGCGATGTGGGTTCCGTTGAGCATGCGGGTTTTGACCAGCTTGTGGTCGCTGACATCGGCCACGAATTGGGCACCGACCTCGTGCAGCGGGGGGCGGCCGTTGCTGAAGGTGTCCTCGATGACCCATTGGCGATACGGTTCAGTCAGCACCGGCCACTTGTCGGCGACGCCAAATGTCTGCTCGACGAACTGGCGCTCCGAGTTCGAGGTCTGCGGGGTGATGCGGTCGACCATGGTCGACGGGAATGCGACATGGGTGTCGATCCAGCGGGCAAGCCCGGGGTCTTTTAGCGCGGCGAACGACACCAGCGCGGTCCGTGCCGCTTGCGTGTTGTCGGGAATGTTGTCACAGCAGAGCACGGTGAACGGGGCAGTACCGGCGCGGCGACGCTGGTCGAGTGCCTCGGCCAGGTAGGCCCACGCGGTGGCAAAGCAATCCGACACTGCAAGATCGGCACGCACGTCGGGGTTGTCAGCGTCGAACTCACCGGTAGTTGGATTGAGAAAGTAACCGTTGTTGGTGATAGTCAGGCTGACCACGCGAGTTTGGGGATCAGCCAGAGCGGCGCGGACCGCAGCGCCGTCGTTCGGCGCGTAGTGCAGGGAGCCGATCGAGCCGACCACGCGGGCGGTTTGGCGGTCGTGGCCGCGTTGCACGACGGTGTAGAGCCCATCTTGAGCCGACAGCACATCTTTGACGTCGGGGGAGTGAAGACTGACACTGGTGACCCCCCACTCATGGGAAATGCCCAAGCAGGCAAGGTCATCGAAGTAAACGGCCTGGTGCGCGCGGTGAAAGTTGCCCGCGCCGATGTGAACTACGCCACGTTGAAGGGCCGACCGGTCATAAGTTGGCACGTCAATGCGGCGCGAATGCAGTTGCAGTGTCGCATTGCTTAAAGGAACGCCGGCCGAACGGCGCCAGGGGGCCATAGGAATCACATTGGGCATTGTCGTCTGTGCCCGATGGGTTCGCTCGTCTAACTCTTTAGTGTGCGGGTTAACAAGATTTTTACGGCGAACACGATAATCGGTGCTGAGAAGCCGTTTTCGGTGCTGGAACGCGTAAGTTAAATCACATGGCGCCGCAGGTGAAGCTGACCAACGCCGACAAAGTGATTTTTCCCACAACCGGAACCACCAAGGCAGACATCTTCGCTTACTACACCAGCATCGCCGAGGTGATGGTGCCGCACATTGCTGGCCGCCCGGCTACTCGCAAACGCTGGCCCAACGGCGTGAACGAGCCGTCGTTCTTCGAAAAACAACTGGCGTCGTCGGCGCCCGACTGGCTGCCCCGTGCCAGTGTGGCGCACCGGTCCGGGACGACGACCTATCCGATCATCGACAACGCGGACGGGTTGGCGTGGATCGCCCAACAGGCCGCACTCGAGGTACACGTGCCGCAGTGGCGGTTCGTCGCCGAGTGGACGCGGAAGGGCGAAGAACTCAAGCCCGGCCCGGCGACCCGTCTGGTGTTCGACCTCGACCCCGGCGAGGGTGTGACGATGGCTCAGCTCGCCGAGGTGGCCCGCGCGGTCCGCGACCTGATCGCCGACATCGGCTTGACCACGTTTCCGCTCACCAGCGGCAGCAAGGGGCTGCATCTCTACAGCCCGCTGGACAAGCCGGTAAGTAGCCGCGGCGCGGTGGTCTTGGCCAAACGTGTTGCACAGCAACTGGAAACGTCGATGCCCAAGCTGGTCACCTCGACGATGACCAAAAGCGTGCGATCGGGCAAGGTGTTCGTGGACTGGAGCCAGAACAACGGGTCGAAGACCACCATCGCGCCGTATTCATTGCGCGGCCGGGAGTATCCGACCGTCGCCGCGCCGCGCAGCTGGGAGGAGCTCGACGACAAGAAGCTTCGCCAGCTGCGCTACGACGAAGTGCTGAAGAGGGTCGAGCGTGACGGAGATCTGCTGGCGCCGCTGGATGCCGATGTAAAGACCCCGGATCGGCTGACCAAGTACCGCAGCATGCGCGATGCGTCGAAAACACCCGAGCCGGTGCCAGGCGCCAAACCGTCTGCGGGTGAAGGTAATACATTCGTCATTCAGGAGCACCACGCCCGTCGGCTGCACTACGACTTTCGCCTGGAACGCGACGGCGTCCTGGTGTCTTGGGCAGTGCCCAAGAACCTGCCCGAAACCACCGCGGTCAATCACCTGGCGGTCCACACCGAAGACCATCCACTGGAGTACGGCGGCTTCGAGGGCAGCATTCCGAAGGGGGAGTACGGCGCCGGCAAGGTGATCATCTGGGATTCCGGCACCTATGACACCGAGAAGTTCCGCGATGACGGTGAAAAAGGGGAGGTCGTCGTCACGCTGCACGGCCAGCGAATCTCCGGACGCTACGCGCTGATTCAGACCAACGGCGACCAGTGGCTGGCGCATCGGATGAAAGACCAGAAGGTCTTTCAGTTCGACGAGCTGGCCCCGATGCTCGCCACGCACGGTTCGGTGGCGAGCCTGAAAGCGTCGCAGTGGGCGTTCGAGGGCAAGTGGGACGGCTACCGGCTGCTCGTCGACGCCGATCACGGCACGGTGCGGCTGCGGTCACGCAGCGGGCGCGACATCACCCAGGAATTCCCCCAATTGGCCTCCGTGGCTGATGATCTCGGCGACCACCACGTCGTGCTCGACGGAGAAGTCGTCGCCCTCGATGCTTCCGGTGTGCCGAGGTTCAGCGAGATGCAGAACAGGGCGCGGGCCACTCGAATCGAGTTCTGGGCATTCGACCTGCTGTACTTGGACGGGCGATCGTTGCTGGGGGCCCGCTACCGCGACCGGCGACAGCTGCTGGAAACGCTTTCCGGCGCAGGCAGTCTGGTCGTTCCCGACCTGCTGCCTGGCGACGGCGCCGAGGCGCTCGACTACTCGCGTAAGCACCAGTGGGAGGGCGTGATCGCGAAAAAACGCGACTCGACCTATCAGCCGGGTCGCCGCTCGGCGTCGTGGGTGAAGGACAAATATTGGAACACCCAGGAAGTCGTCATCGGCGGTTGGCGAGCCGGCGAGGGTGGACGGACCAGCGGTATCGGATCGCTGCTGATGGGCATTCCAGCTGCGGGTGGACTGCATTTCGCCGGCCGGGTCGGTACCGGGTTCACCGAACGCGACCTGGCCAGGCTGAAGAAAACGCTGGCGCCGTTGCACACCGACGAATCCCCGTTCGAGGCGCCCCTTCCGGCCCGCGACGCCAAGGGCGTGACCTTTGTCAAGCCAACGCTGGTCGGAGAAGTCCGGTACAGCGAGTGGACCCCGGACGAACGGCTGCGCCAACCCAGTTGGCGCGGTCTGCGACCGGACAAGGAACCAGGCCAAGTAGTGCGCCCCGACGACGATGCGGGCCGCGGAGTGGCCCGAGGAGAAGTGGGGCAACCGAGTTGAGAGGACTGAATCACGATGCGGTGGGTGACCTTTCGAGACGGCGACGGCGAGCGGGCCGGGGTGCTTTCCGGCGATGAGATCCACGCGCTGCAGCCGGGCGTGAGCTTGCTCGAACTCGTCGGGTACGGCGCCGCCGGATTGCAGGAAGTGGGGGAGGACGCCCTGCGATCGGCACCGACCGTGCGTCTCGACCAGGTGACGCTCGCGGCACCGATCCCGCGTCCGCCGTCGATCCGCGACAGCCTGTGCTTCCTCGACCACATGCGCAACTGCCAGGCGGCGATGGGCGGTGGTCGGGTGCTCAAAGACGCCTGGTACCGCATTCCGGCGTTCTACTTCGCCTGCCCGTCGACCGTTCTCGGCCCTTATGACGACGTTCCGATGGCGCCCGGAAGTGCTTGGCAGGACTTCGAGTTGGAGATCGCCGCGGTCATCGGGACAGCGGGCAAAGACTTCTCGGTGGCCGAAGCCGAACGGGCGATCATTGGCTACATGATCCTCAACGACTGGTCGGCGCGTGATCTGCAAATGCTGGAAGGCCAATTGGCGATCGGGCAGGCTAAGGGCAAGGACAGCGGAGTCACACTGGGCCCGTATCTGGTCACGCCCGATGAACTGGAGCCCTACCGCCGCGACGGCAAGCTGAGCTTGGAGGTAACCGCATTGGTCAACGACACCGTGGTCGGTGCCGGGTCGACCGCGGCGATGGATTGGAGCTTCGCTGAGGTGATCGCCTACGCCTCGCGCGGGGTGGTGCTGACACCCGGCGATGTTTTCGGTTCCGGCACCGTGCCGACCTGCACGCTGGTCGAGCACCTCGACGCGACGGCACCGGAATCGTTCCGCGGCTGGCTGCACGACGGCGACGTCGTCACGCTCACAGTGCAGGGGCTGGGTGAGACCCGTCAAACCGTCCGCAAAACCCCCGCACCGCAACCAATTCCGGCGCGGCATAATCCGGATGCTGTTCCCGCGGCCACGCGGGTCAACCCGGCGCCGGCGAAAATCCCGTACACCCGTGGGTTACACGAGGTTGCCGACCGGGTGTGGGCCTGGATGTTACCGGACGGCGGATACGGTTGGAGCAACGCCGGACTCGTCGCCGGCGACGGCGCGTCGTTACTTGTCGACACGCTATTCGACCTGGCATTGACCCGCGAAATGCTGGCCGCGATGGCGCCTGTCACCGACCGCGCCCCGATCACCGACGCGCTGATCACTCACTCCAACGGTGACCACACCCACGGCAACCAATTGCTGGACGCCTCGGTGCGGGTGATCGCCGCCAAGGGCACTGCTGAGGAGATCGCCCACGGCATGCGCCCCGAGATGCTGGTGATGACCCAGACCGCCGACCTCGGTCCCGTTGCGACCGGATACCTCCGAGAACGGTTCGGGCCGTTCGATTTCGGCGGCATCACCGTGCGCAACGCCGACCAGACCTTCGACGATCGGCTTACGATCGAGGTCGGCGGCCGAGAGGTGCACCTGTTGAATCTGGGCCCGGCGCATACCGCCGCCGACTCGGTGGTGCACGTGCCGGACGCCGGCGTGCTGTTCGCCGGGGATCTGCTGTTCATTGGTTGCACGCCGATCGTGTGGGCCGGTCCGATCGCCAACTGGGTCGCGGCCTGCGACACGATGATCGCGTTGGATGCGCCGACGGTGGTCCCGGGTCACGGCCCGGTCACTGACGCGGACGGTATCCGCGCGGTGCGCGGGTATCTCGTCCACGTCGCCGAGCAGGCCGAGGCCGCCTACCGCAAGGGCCTGTCGTTCGTCGAGGCGGCCGACGGCATCGACCTCGGTGAGTACGCGAGCTGGCTGGACGCGGAGCGCCTCGTCGTCAACGTCTACCAGCGTTATCGCGAACTCGACCCAGGCACACCGCAATTGCCGGCGATGGGATTGCTGGCGATGCAGGCCGAGTGGTTCGCCAAGCATTCATGACGCGCCACACCTACCGTCTAGTCGCCCGAACGAAGCTGATCGAGGCCGGTGCACCCGCCTGTGCTTCGCCCTCCAGCGGCGGGAGCCCGGCCGTCGCGAACAGGTCGGCGAGCACGAAAGTAGCGGTGTCCCATCCGTGGGCCTGTAGGTGGGCCGCGACGTCGGTGTGCTCGCCCGGGTAGGTCAAGTCGGGGATGTGCAGGTCCAGGCCGTGTTCGCGCCAACGGTCGGTCAGCTTCTGGGCCTGCCGCTGCTCCTCTTCGGTCTGACCGCGCACCGATCCGTAGTCCGCGGCGAATGTGCTGCCAGCGGCGCTGAGTGCGGCGACGTTATCGAGCAAGCGAACTTCGGCCGCGGGCGGCAAAAATCCGATGAGTACCCCCTCGGCCAGCCACGCCGTCGGTTGGGTGGCATCGAAGCCCGCTTCGTGCAGCGCCGCCGGCCAATCCTCACGAAGGTCGATGCCGACCGGGCGATGCTCGCCGCCGGGTACAGCGCCGAGTTCGGACAGTGTCGTGGTCTTGAACTCGATGACCTCGGGCTGATCGATTTCGTAGAGTGTGGTCCCGGCCGGCCAGGAAAGCCGGTACGGTCGGGAGTCCAGTCCCGACGCCACGATCACCACCTGGCGCAGGCCCGTGCCGCTGGCCTCGGCGAAGTAGTCGTCGCAGAACCGAGCCCGGGCAGCGAAGGTATCGACCATGCGGGGAAACCCGGCACCGTCGTCGACGTCGGCGAAGTCCATTTCGCCCGAGGCCGCTTTGGTGAAGAGGTCCAGCCCGACCGCGCGGACCAGCGGCTCGGCGAAGGGGTCGTTGATCACCGGGTGGGGACGTCGGCTGGCTGCTGCGCGCGCGGCGGCCACCATGGTGGCGGTGGCGCCGACGCTGCTGGCCAAATCCCATGTGTCGCTGTCAGTTCTTGCCATGTGTGCTCCTTGGATGTGGCTTCTTCGCCACGGTAGGCGCCGACTCTGACCGTCTCCCCTACGGTTGCTGTATGACTGCTGTGGAATTGGCAACAATCGCGGGCACCGCGGAAAACAAAATCGCTTGCGTCACCCTGAACCGGCCGAGGCGGTTGAACGCCATCGACGGGTCGCTGATGGACGCCATGGACGACGTCATGGATGTGCTCGGCACCGGCGAGTTCCGGGCGGCGATTCTGACCGGTGCCGGCCGCGGATTCTGCGCCGGCGCCGACCTGAGTGGTGAAGGTGAGCCTTGGACAAAACCGCCGAAAACCGCGCCGCACAGCCCGCCGTTCAAGATCAGCTACGACGCCCAGGTTCGGCTGGCCGACCTGTACACCCGGCTTTACGAGCTGCCGATACCGGTGATCGCCGCGGTCAACGGCGCCGCGGTCGGCGGCGGGTTGGCCTTCGCGCTGCACTGCGACATCCGAATCGCCTCTGACCAAGCCCGGTTCGGTTCGGTTTTCATCAAGGCGGGGTTCTCGTCGATGGACATGGGCACCAGCTATCTGCTGCCCAAGATCGTCGGAGCCGGGGTGGCGCGGGAGTTGATGTTGACCGGCCGCATCATCGACGCGGACGAGGCCTACCGGATCAGGCTGGTGCACGAGGTGGTGGCGCCGGATGAGCTGATGACAGCCGCGCTGAAGATGGCCCGCTCGATCGTCGAGAACAACGCCTACGGTGTATGGCAGACCAAAATCGGCCTCAACACCGCGCTGGACGCGCCAAGTCTGCGGCACGCCAAGGAGATTGAGAACCGCACCCAGATCCTGAGCGGGTTCACCAACAATCCGCTGGAAGCCGCCAAGGCCCTTCAGGAGAAGCGGTCTCCGGTGTGGGATCCGCTGTAGCCGTTAGGCTTTGGCGATCACCTTCTCGGCGAACATCTCCAGGTTGCGGATTTTGGTGTCGAGCGGCTCGGTGTCGGTTCCCATGATGTAGGGGATCCGGAAGCCCACGATGACGTCGGTGACACCCTTGTCCTCGAGGCGTTTGACTCCGTCGAGGGTGAAGCCGTCGACGGAGATCACGTGGATCTCGAAGGGTCCCGTTCTTCCTTCTTCTTCGCGGAGCTGCTTGACCCTTTTGATGAGCCGGTCCAGCTCGTCGGGGTCGCCGCCGCCGTGCATCCAGCCGTCGGCACGGGCCGCGCGCCGCAGCGCGGCGTCGGCGTGACCGCCGATCAGAATTGGAATCGGCTGTGTCGGAGCGGGAGTCATCTTGGTCTTGGGTATGTCGTAGAACTCGCCGTGGAACTCGAAGTAATCCCCGGTGGTCAGCCCGCGGATGATTTCGATGCACTCGTCAATTCGCTTGCCGCGCTTGGCGAACGGAACACCCATCAACTCGTAGTCCTCGGGCCACGGGCTGGTGCCGACGCCGAGGCCCACCCGGTTGCCGATGAGCGCCGCCAGCGAACCGGCCTGCTTGGCCACCAGAGCCGGCGGCCGGATCGGAAGCTTGAGGACGAAGAAGTTGAACCGCAACGTCGTCGTCACCGCGCCCAGGGCGGCGGTCAGCACAAACGTCTCGATGAACGCCTTGCCGTCCAGGAATTCGCGGTTTCCGTCGGGCGTGTACGGGTACTTGGAGTCGGACTCGAACGGATAGGCGACGCTGTCGGGGATGGTCATGCTGGCGTACCCGGCTGCCTCGGCGGCCTTCGCCAGCGGGATGTAGTAACTGAAGTCCGTCATCGCCTCCGCGTAGCTGAACCGCACACCGTCTCCTGCCCTCGAATAGCTATAAATACTGAACCAAATACTAGAGCCTGTTAATAGCGGCTAATCAAAGCTGGTTTTCCCGGCCGAGCACTGCCCACACCGTCTTTCCGGACGGCATCGGTGTGCTGCCCCACGCCCGGCAAACCGACGCGACGATCGCCAGACCCGACACCCGGTCGCCGCCGAGGTGAGGATCCTCATGGCGGGCCGCCGGTATCGAGCTATCGTCCTGCCCGAAATGGTTACCGCTTCACCGTCGGATTCGAGCACCAGCACGGGCGTGCAGGCGGTGTGTTGCAACACGTTCGCGACGAACACATTGACAACTACCGTCGCTACCGGAACTAGCTCGACGTGGGACCAGGCCGGCAGCCATTCGGCCACCAGTTCGCGGGCCTTGCGCAGGCTGGCAAGGGAGGACGGCAGTTCCGTGCTGGTCTCGCGGCTCAAAACTGTGGCGCGGCGGCGACTTCAACGTCTGCCAGCGCGAAGGGCGGCGCACCCACCCCGGCGATCGAATACGTGCTCTGCGGAGTTTCTTCAGTGATGCGCGCCGAGACGCTACGGTCACCTACCACCAGAGTCACTGTCCGGCCCCGGGCCAGCACGTCTGCCGGGAATTGGCCGAAAAGTGTTCCCTGCCAGTGATACTGGCCATCGATCGGGTCAATATGTCCGGTTATCCGGACACGCGCCTCTCGGCTGATATCGGCCAGCGTCACCGTCGCCGGGCCTTCATAAATGTCATCCTGCACGCCGACGGACGACACCAAGTCGAATGCCGATGCCACCAGGCGACGCGACGAGCTGCCCAGGTGGACCCGTTCGTTGAACACCTGTTGACTGCTGCGGCGCACCTCGATGCGAGTGTGCCCCTTCATAAGCTGTAGGCACTCAACGACGTAGCGCATGGCCGCTTCGAACTCCGGCCCGTCAACGATGAAGTAATTCGGGAAGCCGTGCAGCGCCACCCCGAGGTAGGGCTCCGTGCCGTCGGTCCAAGCGTGCTGGATGGTCACGCCGCGGGCACCCACCAGGGTGTCCTGCGGGAGTCCGGCGGGGATCTTGAACCCGGTGCCGTAGACGATGGCGTCGGCGTCCTGGTGGACACCGTCGGCGGTCCGGATGCCCGCCGCTGTCATCTCGACGATGGGCGATGCCACCAGCTCGGCCTGGCGGCGCAGGTAGTGTCTGGCGCGTCGGGCGGGCCGGATGACCCGGCGTGGCGGAAGCGGGAAAACCTTGACCGCGGCCCCCGATCTGGCCAGCCGGCCGATCAACTGTCCGGCGGCGGCGTCGGCGCCGATCACCGCGACGCGTTGAGCGGCCGGGTCGAAATCGGGGTCGGGTACCGCGGCGTGAAACGAGGCGCCGCGAAACTCCCTGCGGCCGAACAGATCCGGAGTCCACGGGACAAACGGGGACTTACAGGCGACCACTACCCGGCCGCGGCATGTCTCGCCGTCGCCGGTGGTCAGCGTCCAGGTGTCGGTGTCGTCGTCGAACGCCGAGCTGATCACTTCGCGGTCAAAGATCACGAAATCCTCGATGCTGGCGGCGAGTAGCTCGGTGGCGACGGATCCGGCGCCGACGATGACGACGTCGTGGCAGCGTTCGATCACAGGAATTTGGTGCGCGTCCAGCCGCGTCGCG
Source organism: Mycobacterium sp. (assembly GCF_052143115.1). Taxonomy (GTDB): domain Bacteria; phylum Actinomycetota; class Actinomycetes; order Mycobacteriales; family Mycobacteriaceae; genus Mycobacterium. The sequence continues at coordinate 22,923 of NZ_JBKQTQ010000116.1, read as the reverse complement.
CGATCGGGCCCATTAGATCGACCTCGGTCAAAAACGCGGCCAGTGGAGCAAAGCCCGCCACTTGGACGTCGTGGCGATGTCCGCTGTTGCGTGCGATCCTGCGGGCTTGCCGGGCGTCCAGGCCCGCCCGCGCGTAGGGCACGGGGTTGGTGAACAGGTAGCGGAAGAACCATCCACCCAGGCCGTTGACGTTGCCGACGAACCACCGCTCCGGCCGGCGCATCTGCGGTGCCCGCTTGCGCAGTCCGTCGCGGGCGAACTGAATGTGGCGGGCCTCTTCGGTGACGTGAATTCGCATCAGCCGCTGGATGATCGGTTGCAGTTCGGTATCGTCCATCATCTGGCGCTGCAACGAGTCGAAGATCTCCTCGCCGATCAGCGCGGCCATCCACAGCACCGAGCCGCGAAAAAAGAAAGGCAGCGCGTTGATGATCATCCGGTGATAGAGCCGCGGGCGTACCGGCTTGGCGCCGACCCGTTCGATGGCCTTGCCGAACATCACCATGTGACGGGTTTCGTCGCCCACCTCGGTGAGCGCGTAATGGGATGCCCGGCTGGTGGGGTCGGTGTGCATGAGCTTGCGCAACAGCGCCTGATTCAAGATGTTCTCGAACCAGATACCGGCGGACAGGGTGTTCACCAGTTCCTGGCGGGACAGCTCGATGCGCTGAGCGCGGGTCATCTCATCCCACATCGGCGTGCCGTACAGCGAGACGGTTCTCGGCGGCAGATAGAACTTGTCTGGGTCTAGCGGCGCGTCCCAGTCGATGTCGACAACCGGGGCGTAGGACTTCTTGACCGATCCCTTGAGCAGACGTTCGGCGAACTCTTCACGACTAGGGCCAGTCGGCTTCACCGCAGTGGTCATGGCGGACGTCCCTTTCTCGGCGCTATATCCAGACGGTAAGGGGCATGCATCGAAGATGTCAATACCCGTGGTACCGGATACCGGTGGTTTCGACTAGTTCTTACCGGTGAGCGCCCCGCCCGTCAGTGCAGATCACTCAGAATGGATCTGCGTATCGGCGTGGCTCGTTGATCACGGGCGGGTCTGGTTTTCGGCTGCACTCTGGCGAGGGCGCTTCCGGAGATGGCGTATACCGATACGCCGCGGGGATATCTGACGGGCGCTCTGGAAGACCGGCCTGTCGGTCGCCGTACCAGGCAATAGTTTCTGGTGAGTCGCCAAATGGCGCCCCGCCCTCCTCCAAATCGGTGATGTAGTAGTACACAACCGCCTCGTCCAGAGACAGCCACGGACCTGGGCTGATGTTTGACTCCCTGGTGTCGCGCACGAGCCCCAACGTGTTGTCAGCTGGGGGGGCCGTGTACACCAGGTACATCATTGGTCCGTCGGTCCAGGCATGCGAGACGAGAAATTGGTCGCGTGCTTTCCCGTTCTGATCGTCGATGTGACGCAAAAGGTTTCGCAGGACCTCGGCGGCGAACTCGCGTTGGGCGTCGGTGGCCTCAGTTGATGGGCACATAGTTGTTCACCCACGGCGGAGTCCACGTCCACTTCGGTCCCAATTCGACCACCCCGCTGCCCCCCTTGAGGGGAAACATCGTGATAACTCCCTTCTGCAGTCCGTCGGGTACGTCGGGACTACCCGTCCTGGTATCCACTTTGATGACCATTGTCACGCTCTCACCGGTGTCCTGGCAGTTGGCAATCCCGAGTAGGCCTTTCGTGCAGTGGTCACGGTTGATCGGGACTTCATAAGTGAGAACTGTCCCTTCCTCGCTGACTGGTCGACCGTGTGAAATCAGATCTTTGAACACATTGATGTTGACCACGCCATGTCGCCAGTACGCTTTATCCCACCCGAACCCCTTACCGCTGGGTGCGTCGTAGTAACCGCGCCGAAGCAGGACGCGGTTCCCATCTAGGTCCGTAGCCTCGGCGATCACCTGATTCGCCGGGTAGGGCGGTTCTCGCGGCGGGTCTTGTTTGAAGGTGTGGTTGTCGACGGCGTGGAGTCGGTTGTCGCTTGGCGGCGCGCCGAAGGTTGGGTTCTGCGGGAATGTGTCGCGGATTCCGGCTACGGCGGCGGTGATTTTGCCAGCGACCTGGTGATCGAGGCCCACCAATAGGGCGGCGCGTTGGCGGATGTTGCCGACAAGGGTTTCTGCTTGGGCTTCCCGGGCGGCCCGCTGCACGGGCGATCCACCGCTAAAGCGGTCGGTGATCGAGAGGTCTTCCGCGACGTCGAATCCTGTGGTGCGGGCGTCGTCTACTGCGTATCCCATTCGGGCGCGGGCGGTGTAGAGGTCTGAGGCTCCGCTGCGGGCAACTTTGGCTGCGGCGTGTAGCTTGTCGGCTGCTGCGCTGGTGGTCAGCATGTCGGTGTGCGTCGCGGTGCGCAGCGTGTCGGCGGCCTCACCGTGCCAGTCGATCGAGAGCGCGTCGTGCCAGACCTTGTTGGCGACCCCGTAGCTGCGCCCGCCGATGGCTTCCCAGTGATCGGCTGCCTCGGTGAGGCGTTCGGTGGGCCAGGCCAACAGTTGCGAGAGGCCAACGAAGCCTGCGATCGCCGACATCGTTACACGCCGGTCACGGCGGCCAACTCTTGGGCCGAGTCGGCTTCGTTGGTGATGTAGCAGGTGTTGGCGTCGCTAACGTGGGCTGCACGGGCACTCACACGATTGGCTAGCGCCGTTGTGAACGCTGTGACGTCGGCATGTGCTGCCTTGACGGCAGCTGCGCTGGGCTGACACGACAAACCGAATCCGATCGGGACCACGGTTTCGGTTAGTTCGCCGGCTGAAGTTCCCCAGCTGCTGGCCATCGCCTGCACACCAACGGTGTCGACATGCAGTTGCCGCGGCATGGCGGAAGCGTAGGCAGACTGCCGCCCGCCTGCCAGTCACCGCAGCCGGCCTCGATGTTCTTACTAGGCTTTGCGGGCATGGCGACTCGGCACATCCACGTCATCGGCATCGGTGCGGGAGACCCCGAGTATGTGACCGTCCAGGCGATTGAGGCACTCAACAAGACCCGGGTTTTCTTCGCGATGGACAAGGGCGAAGCCAAAAGCGACCTGATTGGGCTGCGCCGGGACATCTGCGCGCGGTTCATCCGCGAGCCCGGCTACCGCTTCGTCGAGTTGCCCGATCCGCGGCGCTCAACTGACGCCGATTACCGGGAGGCGGTGTCCGACTGGCACGCGGCGCGCGCCCGGATCTGGGCGACGGCCATTGCCACCGAACTCGGTCCCGACGGTGTGGGTGCCTTCCTGGCCTGGGGGGACCCGTCGCTGTACGACAGCACGCTGCGCATCCTCGATGCCGTCGCGGCAGAAATCGACGTCAGCTACGACGTCATCCCGGGCATCACCGCCATCCAGGCACTGACGGCACGGCACCGCATCCCGCTCAACGACGTCGGCGAACCGGTGCTGATCACCACCGGCCGCCAGCTTCGCGCCCGCGGCCTATCCGGCTCGGCGGTCGTCATGCTCGACGGCGAGTGCTCGTTTCGAAGTTGCCCGCCCGAGACACGGATCTGGTGGGGCGCCTACCTCGGCACCGACGACGAGCTGCTCGTCGCCGGCACGATCGGCGAGGTTGGGGGGCGCATCGCCGCGTTGCGGGCCGACGCCCGTGCAGGTCACGGTTGGATTATGGACACCTATTTATTGCGATCCGCGGAGTAGGTTCAGCCCCATGGGACCATTTCTCATTCGCGCCGCGTTGACGGGGTTCGCACTCTGGGTGGTCACCCTCGTCGTCCATGGGCTTAGCTTCGTCGGCGGCGACACCAGGTTGCAGAGGGTCGGCATCATCTTCGTCGTCGCGGTGATCTTTGGTCTGGTCAACGCGTTCATCAAACCGATCGTGCAGATCCTGTCGATCCCGCTATACATCCTTACCCTGGGCCTGATCCACATCGTCATCAACGCGCTGATGCTGTGGATCACCGCGTGGATCACCGCTCACACCACCCATTGGGGCCTGGCCATCGACCACTTCTGGTGGACCGCGATCTGGGCCGCGATCGTGTTGTCGGTCGTCAGCTGGGTGCTGTCGCTGGTGGTTCGCGACGCGAGGCGCACAGCTCGGCGCTGACCGGCACACTGGATGCATGCCTGAACTGCCCGAAGTCGAAGCGCTGGCCGACCACCTGCGCCGCCACGCCGTCGGCAGGGCTATCGGGCGCGTCGACGTCGTCGCGTTCTCGGTGCTCAAAACCTTCGACCCGCCGATCAACGCGCTGCACGGTTTGACCGTTACCGGCGCCGACCGGTGGGGCAAATATCTTGGGTTGCGGGCAGGCGAGTTGATCTTGATTACCCACCTATCCCGGGCCGGCTGGCTGCGGTGGTCGGACAAGCTGGCCGCCGCGCCGCTGCGACCCGGCAAAGGCCCGATTGCGCTGCGCGTTCATCTGGGCACTCCTGGGGAGGCGCCGGGCTTCGACCTCACCGAGGCGGGCACCCAGAAGCGGCTGGCGGTGTGGCTCGTCGACGACCCGATGCAGGTACCCGGCATCGCCGCGCTCGGGCCGGACGCGCTGCAACTCAGCGTCGACGACTTGGCCGATCTGCTGGCCGGAAACACCGGGCGGATCAAGTCCGTCATCACCGACCAAAAAGTGATCGCCGGCATCGGCAATGCCTACAGCGACGAGATCCTGCACGTCGCCAAGATTTCGCCGTTCGCCACGGCCGGGAAAATCGCAGACGGACAGCTGGTCGCATTGCACGACGCGATGGTGTCGGTGCTGACCGACGCCGTGAGCCGCTCGGTCGGTCAGCAGGCCGCCACGTTAAAGGGGGAGAAGCGCTCCGGTTTGCGGGTGCATGCGCGCACCGGCTTGCCGTGTCCGGTATGCGGCGACACCGTGCGGGAAGTGTCGTTCGCCGACAAGTCGTTTCAGTACTGCCCGACCTGTCAGACCGGCGGCAAGGTGCTAGCCGACCGGCGCATGTCGCGTCTGCTCAAGTAGCTATGCTGCGCGGGTGACTCGGCAGAAGATCCTCATCACCGGCGCGAGTTCCGGCCTCGGCGCCGGGATGGCCCGCGCGTTCGCGGCCAAGGGGCGTGATCTGGCACTGTGCGCCCGTCGCACCGACCGGCTTGACGAGCTGAAAACCGAACTGTCGCAACAGTATCCGGGCTTAGCGGTGGCCGTTGCCGCGCTGGACGTCAACGACCACGAACAGGTGCCGAAGGTGTTCGCGGAGTTATCCGACACACTAGGCGGAATCGACCGGGTGATCGTCAACGCCGGTATCGGCAAGGGCGCGCCGCTGGGGTCGGGCAAGCTGTGGGCCAACAAGGCAACCATCGAAACCAACCTGGTGGCTGCTCTGGTTCAGATCGAAACCGCGCTGCAGATGTTCAAGCAGCAGGGCTCGGGGCATCTGGTGCTGATCTCCTCGGTGCTCGGCGCCAAGGGGATACCTGGCGTGAAGGCGGCCTACGCGGCCAGCAAGGCCGGTGTGCGGTCGCTGGGCGAATCGCTGCGTGCCGAATACGCCAGCGGGCCGATCAAGGTGTCGGTGCTCGAACCCGGCTATATCGAGTCGGAGATGACCGCCAAATCGCAAAGCACGATGTTCATGGTGGACAACGAAACTGGCGTCAAGGCGTTGGTCGCCGCCATTGAGCGCGAGCCGGGCAGGGCCGCGGTTCCGTGGTGGCCGTGGGCGCCGATGGTGCAGCTACTGCGGGTGCTGCCGCCGCCTCTGGCCAAACGGTTCGCCTAGCCATTGCCGAGCAGACGTAAAAGCGCCCGACACGCCGGTGAACTTGGTGCTTTTGCGTCTGCTCGCGCGAACGTCAGCCCGCGCGGCCCCTCTCAACCCGATACCGGTGTACCAAAGCGTCGGTCGAGCTGTCCGACTGTTTGTCCGGCGATGCGTCCTCGGTGATGACCGGCAGCAGCGCCTTGGCCTGCGTCTTGCCCAGCTCGACGCCCCATTGGTCGAACGAGTCGATGCCCCACACCACGCCTTCGGTGAAGACCTGATGCTCGTAAAGAGCGATCAACTGGCCCAGTACCGACGGGGTGAGCCTGGTGGCCAGGATGGACGTGGTCGGTCGGTTACCGGGCATCACCTTGTGCGGCACCACATCGGCCGGCGTGCCTTCGGCGGCGATCTCTTCGGCGGTCTTGCCGAACGCCAGCACCTGGGTCTGCGCGAAGAAGTTGCTCATCAGCAGGTCGTGCATACTGCCAGTGCCGTCGGCGGTGGGCAGGTCGTCGGTCGGCTGGCTGAAACCGATGAAGTCGGCCGGCACCAACCGGGTGCCCTGGTGCAGCAATTGGTAAAAGGCGTGCTGACCGTTGGTTCCCGGTTCGCCCCAATAGATTTCACCGGTGTCGGTGACGACGGGGGTTCCGTCGGCACGGGTCGACTTGCCGTTGGATTCCATCGTCAGCTGCTGCAGATAGGCCGCGAACCGCGCCAAGTCGTTGGAATACGGCAGCACCGCACGTGACTGTGCGCCAAAGAAGTTCGAGTACCACAACCCGATCAGCCCGAGCAGCACCGGCGCGTTGGCCTCCAGCGGTGCGGTGCGGAAATGCTCGTCGACCAGGTGGAAGCCGGACAGGAAGTCCGCGAAAGCCTCTCGGCCGATCGCGGCCATCACCGAGAGCCCGATCGCCGAGTCGACCGAATAGCGTCCGCCGACCCAGTCCCAGAATCCGAACATGTTGTCGGTGTCGATGCCGAACTCGTCGACCAGCTTCTTGTTGGTCGAGACGGCAACGAAATGCTTTGCCACCGCGTCGTCGCCGAGCGCGTCGGTCAGCCAGCGCCGGGCCGCGGTTGCGTTGGTCAGCGTTTCCAGCGTCGAGAACGTCTTGGAGGCGACGATGAAAAGCGTTGTGGCCGGGTCTAAGTCGGCCAACGTTGCGACCAGGTCAGCGGGGTCGACATTGGAGACGAACCGCGCCGAGATGCCGGCGTCGGCGTAGTGCCGCAGTGCCTGGTAGACCATCACCGGTCCGAGGTCCGAACCCCCAATCCCGATGTTGACGACCGTGCTGATCCGTTTTCCGGTGGCGCCGGTCCACCCGCCGCTGCGCAGCCGGTCGGTGAAGTCACCCATCGCGTCGAGCACCGCGTGCACGTCCTCGACCGTGTTCTGGCCGTCGACGATCAGCTTCGCATCCCGCGGCAGCCGCAGCGCGGTGTGCAGCACCGCGCGATTCTCCGAGGTGTTGATGTGCACGCCGGCGAACATCTCGTCGCGGCGCTGCTCGAGGTTGGCGGTCCGGGCCAGGTCGGTGAGCAGTTTCAGGGTTTCGCGAGTGATCCGGTGTTTGCTGTAGTCGATGTAGAGGTCACCGACGGTGACGGTGAACTCGCTGCCGCGGTCGGGATCGTCGGCGAAGAGCTGGCGTAGGTGCGTGGTTCCGATCTGATCGTGATGCTTGCGCAGCGCGCTCCAGGCCGGCGTCGCTGAGATGTCGTGGATCTGTTCAACCGCAGTCATGGTTCGACCCTAGTCAGGTTGACCAGGCCCGGGTTTACGGCCAGGTGAACGGGCTGCTAACCGGCCGGCTCAGTGACCAAGTCGGCCGCGGCCCATTCTGAGCAGCAGCATGGCCAGGTCCTTGCCGTCGGGACCAAGCTCGCTGTAGCGCTCGATGACCTTCATTTCGCGGTTGTGCACCAGCCGGGTGCCGCCAGAGGCCATGCGGGCTTTGCCGATTGCTCTGGACACCTCGGCACGACGCTTCACCGCGGCCAAGATCTCGGCGTCGAGGCGGTCGATCTCGTGGCGCAGGTCGTCGATGTCGGTGAGTTGTTCGGTTTCTACAGTCATTTCAGACTCCGGAATCTCATTGTGTGGAGGGGGTGGGGGGTGTGGTCTCATCCGGTATCGGGCCTCACACAAGAGACGAGCCCCGGATCCGGAAGCGGACCACGGGGCTCTGGAAGCAGCTAAGCCACGGGCACCGCTGGCGGGTACCCGTAGAAAAATCGACGCTGCATGTTGAGCACGAGTCGAGTGTGCCACTTGAGGGCCTGCTAGCGCAAAGGTGTCGCCGAACGGCGGTAAGTTTGGACGGGAGATGCCGCCGACGACGATGCAGAAGGGGTGAGCGCGATGAGGTGGGGGTACGCCCCCACAAGTGGGAGGTACCCCCACCCGCTTGCGGGGGAGAGCGGCGCAGATTGAGTGTGTATGCGACCGATGCTCGGCAAGTTCCCGACGCTGATCAACTCCTGGACGGCCTGAACCCGCATCAGCGTCAGGCGGTGCTGCACGAGGGCTCGCCGCTGCTCATCGTCGCCGGCGCGGGCTCCGGCAAGACGGCCGTGCTGACCCGGCGCATCGCATACCTTTTGGCCGCGCGCAACGTCAGTCCCGGTCAGGTTCTGGCCATCACCTTCACCAACAAGGCCGCCGCGGAGATGCGGGAACGCGTGGTGGCCCTGGTCGGTCCGCGAGCACGCTCGATGTGGGTGTCGACGTTTCACTCGACGTGCGTGCGGATTCTGCGCAACCAGGCGTCGCTGATCGCGGGCCTCAACTCCAACTTCTCGATCTACGACGCGGACGATTCCCGCCGCCTACTGCAGATGATCGCCAAGGACATGGGCCTTGACGTCAAGCGATATTCGCCGCGGCTGTTGGCCAACGGCATCTCCAACCTGAAGAACGAGCTGATCGACCCGCAGCAGGCGGTGGCCAACCTGTCCGACGACGATCACGCCGATGACTTGGCGCGCACGGTGGCCGCCGTCTACTCCGAGTACCAGCACCGGCTGCGGGCCGCCAACGCGCTCGACTTCGACGACCTCATCGGCGAGACGGTCACGGTGCTGCAGGCTTTCCCGGAGATCGCCCAGCATTACCGGCGGCGGTTCCGGCACATCCTCGTCGACGAATACCAGGACACCAACCATGCCCAGTACGTGCTGGTGCGTGAACTGGTCGGCCGCGATGCCGGCGACGATCCCGACGGTGTGCCACAGGCCGAGCTGTGCGTCGTCGGCGACGCCGACCAGTCGATCTATGCATTCCGCGGCGCCACGATTCGCAATATCGAAGACTTCGAGCGCGATTATCCGAACGCCACGACGATCCTGTTGGAACAGAATTACCGCTCGACGCAGAACATCTTGTCGGCGGCGAACTCGGTGATCTCCCGCAATTCGGGACGCCGGGAGAAGCGGCTGTGGACCGACGCCGGCGCGGGCGAGCTGATCGTCGGCTACGTCGCCGATAATGAGCACGACGAGGCACGATTCGTCGCCGAGGAAATCGACGCAGTGGTCGCCGACGGCGAGCTCACCTACAACGATGTGGCGGTTTTCTACCGCACCAACAATTCGTCGCGATCGCTGGAAGAGGTGTTCATCCGCGCCGGCATTCCGTACAAAGTCGTTGGGGGCGTGCGGTTTTACGAGCGCAGGGAAATTCGCGACGTCGTCGCATACCTTCGGGTGCTGGACAACCCGGGCGACGCGGTCAGCATGCGACGCATCCTCAACACGCCGCGCCGCGGCATCGGTGATCGCGCCGTGGCCTGCGTGGCGGTGTACGCCGAGAACACCGGTTCCAGTTTCGCCGACGCTCTCGAGGCCGCCGCCGAAGGCAAGGTGCCGATGCTGAACACCCGGTCGGCCAAGGCGATCGCGGGTTTCGTCGAGATGCTCGACGACTTGCGGGCCCGTCTCGACTCGTCGCAAGGTGACCTCGGGGAGCTGGTCGAGGCGGTGCTGGAGCGCACCGGATATCGCACGGAGTTGGAGTCGTCCACTGACCCGCAAGACCTGGCCCGGCTGGACAACCTCAACGAACTCGTCAGCGTCGCACACGAATTCGCCACCGACCTGGCGAACGCGGTGGCGCTCGACGACGACTCTGTCGGCACCCCCGACGATGAAGACGTGCCGGACACCGGTGTGCTGGCGCAGTTCCTGGAGCGGGTGTCGTTGGTCGCCGACGCTGACGAAATCCCCGAGCACAGCGCCGGTGTGGTCACGCTGATGACATTGCACACCGCAAAGGGCTTGGAATTTCCGGTGGTGTTCGTGACCGGCTGGGAAGACGGCATGTTCCCGCACATGCGGGCATTGGGTGACGCGGGCGAGCTCTCCGAGGAGCGCCGGCTGGCTTACGTCGGGATCACCCGGGCGCGTCAGCGGCTTTACGTCAGCCGGGCCAAAGTGCGGTCGTCGTGGGGACAGCCGATGCTCAACCCCGAGTCGCGGTTCCTGCGGGAAATCCCGCAGGAACTCATCGACTGGCGGCGCCTCGACCCCACCCCGTCGTTCAGTGCGCCGGTCAGCGGCGCCGGACGGTTCGGCTCGCCGCGCCCGTCGCCGGCTCGTGCGTCGGCGAGCAAGCGCCCGCTGCTGGAGCTCGCACCCGGTGACCGGGTTACCCACGACAAGTACGGGCTGGGCCGGGTGGAAGAGGTTTCCGGCGTTGGCGAATCAGCGATGTCGCTGATCGACTTCGGCAGTTCGGGGCGGGTCAAGCTGATGCACAACCACGCCCCCGTCAGCAAGCTTTAGCGCGGCGACGATGCAGGCCGGAACGGCCTGAGGTGGGGGTACCGCCCGCTTACCGGGGGACGCCGCGCAATCAGGCACGGCCGGGCGGTCAGTCCTCCAGTAGCCATTCCTTGGTGCGCGGCAGCAGGGCCAGCACCACGCTAGAAACCGGCAGCAAGGGCAGGGCGTGCACGATCCAGGCGACGCGTGCGTCGGCGATGAAGACGCCACCGTAGGTCAGTAATGCGATCACGGCGCCGGCCACGATCAGGTAGCGCCCGAGGGATCGGCGTAGCAGTAGCAGGATCACACCGGAGATCGTCGCGAACGCGAACACCAGCGCGAGGAACGCGACTGCGACGCAGAACAGGCGGTCGGATTTCCACCAGCCCGCGATGAGGTCGGTTGCCACCACCGAGGTCGCCCAGCCACTGACGATGCTGACAGCGGAAGCGGCAACCGCCGTCGCTCTACTGGGTTCACCGGACAGCGTGCTGCTCGCCATGCCTGGGCGCTGGCTCGGAGCAACGTAGCGGGAAGGCGGCGGCTGGCGCGGAATGTGGGTGGTGCGGGCGTCGTCCACGATCTGCGGGAGCGGCGCGGTAGGCGCTCGCCGGATGATGCGCGTTTGGGGAGCGTAGCCAGGGCCCTCAGGAGGCCCGCCGGCGCGCACAGGTCCGCTTGGCGTCTGGGTGGGCGGGTGATCGCCTGGTGTGCGCTGGTTCGGCTCAGTCACCGGTCAACCGGCGAAAGTGCCGACGGACAGGCCACGTTTGGCCAGCCACGGCACCGGGTCCACTCGCTGGGTGCCGCCCAGCAGCACCTCGAAATGCAGATGCGGACCGGTGGAATTGCCACGGTTGCCCATGGTGGCAATTTGGTCGCCCGCCATCACGCGCTGACCCACGCTGACCATCGTGGTGTTGACGTGACCATAGAGCGTGACCGTTCCATCCGCGTGGCGGAGTTTGACCCACATGCCGTAGCCGGCGGTCGGTCCCGCGTCGATGACAACCCCGTCGGATACCGCCCTGATCGGGGTGCCGATCGAGTTCGCGAGGTCGATACCGGCGTGCAGCACGCCCCAGCGGTACCCGAAACCCGAGGTGAATATGCCCTTCGTCGGCATGACGAACAGCGGCTGCTGCAGTCGGGCCTCGCGCTGCGCGCGCTCCTGGGCGAACGCGACGCCCTTGGCCAGCTCGGCGTTGTGCACTGCGACGTTCGCGGCGGGCTGGACGGCGACCATCTGCATGCCGCGGGCCGACGTGCTGGTGGGCGCGCCGTTCATTGTCGCCGTGTCGGCGGCCAGCACCGTCTCGGCCCTGGAGTGATCAGAAGTGTGGGTGGCGGAGTGCGTAGCGGCGGCCGCAGCACCGGCGGCCATGGCGCCCATCAACACCCGGCCACGCGCCGGACCAGTCGGCTGCTTGCGATGCTGCCCTCGACGCCCCGGCAGATCCGGATCGCTTCGACGGCTGCGCAGCTCCGGTCGGTGCGAGTCGACCCGAGGCAGGACACTCGTCTCGACCTCGCTGGGGCCGGCCAGCGGCAGGACAGTGAGATTGTCGCTGTCGTCCAGGTCGTCGAGCTCGGGCGCCCGCAGGACCTGCGCTTCCTTGTCGAAGGCGGTGTTATCGCTAAAGTCCAGGTCATCGAGGTTGCCGAACTCATTGAACGGAATGATGTCGGTGACTTCGTTGCGGTCGAGTTCCAACCTGCGGTCGCGCGATTGCTGAGCGCCTTCTGGCGAAAGAGACCGTGCAAGGCTGGGCTGGGTCAACCTGATTGTCCCTCGGAGCGTGACCATAACGTTATCTGGACCCTGCGACGTTAACCGTCGAGCGCGGGCCATCGCAAGCCAAGCCGGAAATCCGCCGATGAATGTGATTTGAATCACTTCAGGGCCTGCGGTGAGATCTGCCACATCCGCGGATACCGACGACGGAACCTCCGAGCCGTGTCGATACAGTTCCCGCAAGCGGGCAACAGAAAACCGAGTTCGCTTACATATAGGCCGACACTTAGAAGTGAGCCATGGATCTTTTCGAGTACCAGGCGAAAGAGCTGTTCGCCAAGCACAACGTCCCGACGACACCCGGCCGTGTCACCGATACTCCCGAAGGCGCCAAGGCGATCGCTGAGGAGATCGGTCGGCCGGTGATGGTGAAAGCCCAGGTCAAGACAGGTGGCCGGGGCAAGGCGGGTGGCGTGAAATATGCCGCGACCGCCGACGACGCCTACACCCACGCAAAGAACATCCTCGGTCTGGACATCAAGGGCCACATCGTCAAGAAGCTGCTGGTGTCCGAGGCCAGCGACATCGCCGAGGAGTACTACATCTCTTTCCTGCTCGACCGAGCCAACCGCACCTACCTGGCGATGTGCTCGGTGGAGGGCGGCATGGAGATCGAAGAGGTCGCGGCGACCACGTCGGAGCGGCTGGCCAAGGTGCCGGTTGATGCGGTCAAGGGGGTGGATCTCGCGTTTGCCCGGTCGATCGCCGAGCAGGGTCACCTGCCTGCCGAGGTGCTCGACTCGGCGGCGGTCACCATCTCGAAGCTGTGGGAGGTGTTCGTCGCCGAAGACGCCACATTGGTCGAGGTGAACCCGCTGGTGCGGACGCCGGACGACCAGATTCTGGCGCTGGACGGCAAGGTCACCCTGGACGCCAACGCCGACTTCCGTCAGCCCGGCCACGCCGAGTTCGAGGACCGCGACGCCACCGACCCGCTCGAGCTCAAAGCCAAGGAGCACAACCTCAACTACGTCAAGCTCGACGGTCAGGTCGGGATCATCGGCAACGGCGCCGGATTGGTGATGTCGACGCTGGACGTGGTGGCCTATGCCGGCGAGAAGCATGGCGGGGTCAAGCCCGCCAACTTCCTCGACATCGGCGGCGGCGCCTCGGCCGAGGTGATGGCGGCCGGGTTGGACGTGATTTTGAACGACGCACAGGTGAAAAGTGTCTTCGTCAACGTCTTCGGTGGGATCACCTCGTGTGACGCGGTGGCCACCGGGATTGTCAAGGCATTGGAAATCCTGGGCGACGACGCCAACAAGCCGCTGGTGGTACGCCTCGACGGCAACAACGTCGACGAAGGCCGTCGCATCCTCACCGAGGCCAACCACCCCCTGGTGACTCTGGTACCCACGATGGACGAGGCCGCCGATAAGGCCGCCGAGTTGGCAAGCGCCTGAAAGGAATATGACCCATGTCTATCTTTCTGAACAAGGACAACAAGGTCATCGTCCAGGGCATCACCGGTAGCGAGGCCACCGTCCACACCGCCCGAATGCTCAAGGCGGGCACGCAAATTGTCGGCGGCGTGAACGCGCGGAAGGCAGGCACCACCGTCACGCATGAGGACAAGGGTGGCCGGATTCTCGAGCTGCCGGTGTTCGGCAGCGTCGCGGAGGCGATGGAAAAGACCGGCGCCGACGTGTCGATCATCTTCGTGCCACCGAAATTCGCCAAGGACGCCATCATCGAAGCCATCGACGCCGAAATCCCGTTGCTGGTGGTCATCACCGAGGGAATTCCGGTGCAGGACAGCGCGTATGCCTGGGCGTACAACGTCGACAAGGGCAAGAAGACCCGCATCATCGGGCCGAACTGTCCCGGCATCATCACGCCAGGCGAGGCGCTGGCAGGCATCACCCCCGCCAACATCAGCGGATCCGGTCCCGTCGGCCTGGTGTCCAAGTCCGGCACGCTGACCTACCAAATGATGTACGAGCTGCGCGATTTCGGGTTCTCGACGTCGATCGGCATAGGCGGCGACCCGGTGATCGGCACCACCCACATCGACGCGATCGAGGCGTTCGAGAAGGACCCGGACACCAAGGTCATCGTGATGATCGGTGAGATCGGTGGTGACGCCGAGGAGCGCGCGGCCGACTTCATCAAGGCCAATGTGTCCAAGCCGGTCGTCGGTTATGTCGCGGGATTCACCGCGCCGGAAGGCAAGACGATGGGCCACGCCGGCGCGATCGTGTCCGGATCGTCGGGCACCGCCGCCGCGAAGAAAGAGGCCCTGGAAGCGGCCGGGGTCAAGGTCGGCAAGACCCCGTCGGAAACCGCTGCGCTGACCCGGAACATCCTTCAGAGCCTGTAGGCGCTCGTGAGCCGCGCCGGCGACGATGCAGTGGGGGCACCCCCAGCCGCGCAGCGGCGAGGGGGACGATGCGATGAGGAGGAGCGGCGCTCGTGAGCCGCGCCGGCGACGATGCAGTGGGGGCACCCCCAGCCGCGCAGCGGCGAGGGGGACGATGCGATGAGGAGGAGCGGCGCTCGTGAGCATTGACCCGCGCACGCCCGTCGTGGTCGGTGTCGGGCAGGCCGCGGAGCGCATCGACGACGCGTACTACCAGGGAATGTCGGCCGTCGAACTGGCGGCAGGCGGTGCTCGCGCCGCACTCGATGACTGTGGCGCCGACGCCGCCAAGGTGGCCGCGTCGATCGACACCATCGCCGGCGTCCGGCAATTCGAGATCTCCGGGCCGGCCAAGGCGGTGCTTGGCAAGTCGAACAACTACCCGCGGTCGGTGGCCAACCGGATCGGCGCGGACCCCGCCCGCGTCATCTTGGAAGTCGTTGGCGGCCAAGGCCCCCAGCACCTGATCACCGAACTGGCCGGCGAGATCGCCGCCGGCCGGTCCGAGGTGGCGATGGTCTTCGGCTCCGACGCGACCTCGACCAACCGCTACTTCGCCGGGTCCGATAATCGGCCGGACTTCTCTGAGGCCGTTGACGGTTCGCTGGAAGACCGGGGCCACGGCCTGGACGGACTTATCAGCCGCTACACGGTCATTCATGGGCTTGTCGATGCGCCCACTCAATACGGGCTGCTGGAGAATGCCCGGCGGGCCAGAACAGGACTCGGGCCCGCCGATTACCTACGGCGGATGGGCGAGCTGTTCGCTCCGTTCACCAAGGTGGCGGCCGAGAACCCGTTCGCCGCCGCGCCGGTCGAACGCAGCGTCAAGGAACTGATCACCGTCACCGAGCGCAACCGGATGATTTCCGAGCCGTATCCGCGGCTGCTGGTCGCCCGTGATCAGGTGAACCAGGGCGCGGCGGCCTTGCTGATGTCCGTCGAGGCTGCACGCAAACTTGGCGTGCCCGAGGACAATTGGGTCTATCTACCCGGGCACGCCGATCTCGAAGAGCAGAGCCTGCTGGATCGGCCAGATCTAGGCCAGGCCCCGTCGGCGGTGATGGCGGTGCGCGAAGCGCTCTTGGTCGCCGGCATCGGCATCGACGACATCGCCACTTTCGATCTGTACAGCTGCTTTCCGGTGCCGGTCTTCAACATCTGCGACGGCATGGGAATCGCGCCGGACGACCCGCGCGGGCTGACCCTGACCGGTGGCCTGCCGTTCTTCGGCGGCGCAGGCAACAACTATTCGATGCACGGCGTTGCCGAGACGATCGCCAAGTGCCGAAGCGCGCCAGGACAATTCGGTCTCGTCGGCGCCAACGGCGGCATCTTGAGCAAGTACTCGGTCGGGGTCTACTCGACCACACCGACCGAATGGAGACCGGACCGCAGTGCGCAACTGCAGGAGCAGATCGGCCAGGCGCTCACCGTGGCGGTGACCGAGCAGGCCGAGGGCCCGGGCACCGTCGAGACCTACACGGTCCGGCGCGACGGCGGTCGGCCGACCGGGATCGTCATCGGCCGGCTGGACGCCGACGGCAGCCGGTTCCTTGCGACCACCGAGGACGACGACTTGATCGGGCTGCTCACCGACGGCGACCCGCTGGGACGGTCTGTCGTCGTGCGCTCGTTTGACTACGGAAACCGCTGCGCGCTCGGCTGACTAGACGGCGCTCGTGATCGCGGCGACCAACCCTTGGGGGTCCGCGACGGTCACGGTGAGCGCCGAGTGATCACGCAGACCGAGCACGCGATGGATCCGCGGCTCGAAATGGATGCATACACCTTCAGAGGCGTTGGTGCCGAACGTGAGTCCGTCGTCGACAACCGACAGCCGGGCGCCGACCGCGGTCCACCATCGGTACGGACCGGTGACGTGCGCGTCTTCAACGCGCGACAGCGGCGCGTCGACATGGAATGGCCCGTAGCGGGCGACCAGACGGCCGTCGTCGGTCACGGTCACACCCTGGGGGCCGGGCCACGCCCGAAACGGCAGCCACATCGGGGCCAGACGAAGATCGTAGCGATAGGGGAAGTGCCGGCTCATACGGCAGCGGCCAGTTTGCCGGCCAAGCGTTCCACGTACGCGGCGACCTCGTCCGTCGACTTGTCGGGCAGTCCGAACAGCACCTCGGTGACACCCAATTCGGCCCAGTGCGCCAATTTCTCGGGCACCGGCTTGAAATCCAGCGCGACGATCTGCGGCGCGCCTTCCCGACCGGCGGCTGCCCAGGTGTCCTGCAGCAGCTTCACCGGCTCGTCGATGTCGAAATCGCGGGGGGTAGTGATCCAGCCGTCGGCGCTGCGCGCGATCCACTTGAAGTTCTTCTCGTTGCCTGCGGCGCCCACCAGCACCGGGATGCGCGGCTGGATCGGCTTGGGCCACGCCCAGCTGGGCCCGAACTTGACGAATTCGCCGTCGTAGGAAGCTTCCTCTTCGGTCCACAACGCCCGCATCGCCTCGATGTACTCACGCAGCATGGTGCGGCGCCGGTCGGGCGGCACGCCGTGGTCGGCGAGTTCATCGGTGTTCCAGCCGAACCCGACACCGAGGCTGACCCGCCCACCGGATAGGTGATCGAGGGTCGCGATAGATTTCGCCAGCGTGATCGGATCATGCTCAACCGGCAACGCCACCGCGGTGGACAGCCGCACCCGCGAGGTGACCGCGCACGCCGCACCGAGGCTGACCCACGGGTCCAGTGTGCGCATGTAGCGGTCGTCCGGCAGCGACGCGTCACCCGTCGTCGGGTGGGCGGCCTGGCGCTTGACCGGAATGTGGGTGTGTTCAGGTACGTAGAAGGTGTGAAAGCCGTGATCGTCGGCGAGGGTGGCAGCGGCCGCCGGGGTAATACCGCGGTCGCTGGTGAACAGCACGAGCCCGTAGTCCATGCACTGAATTAGAACGTGTTCCAATCTTGCGGGCAAGGGCGGGGCCTCGTGATGGTCTTGAGGTCTGCGCCGCCTACTGCTCAAGGTGCGCTAGCGTGGTTGATCGGCACGCGTCGCAAACGCCCGCGCTAGTCGTCACGACGTTCACAGGGCGGTCTGAGGTAGCGTCGCGAGAAGCGGCCGCCTGGAGTACCAGCGCCGCACGACAGTGGCGCCGCAACAGCACTGGAAGGCACAGGAGAAGCCATGACCTACTCGCCCGGCAGTCCCGGATATCCGCCCGCGCAGTCGCCCGGGGGCTACGGGGCCTCCTCCACACCCTCGTTCACGAAATCCGATGACGGTGAAAGCAATCTGAAGGTCTACCTGGGCATCGGGGTACTGGTTCTCGGCTTGGCGAGCTATCTGCTGAGTTACGGCCCGATGATCACCCGCATTCTTCCGAACGGCGACGAACTCGTCGAAAGCGGCAGCACCTTGCCGATCGACCTGGGATTGCTGGCGGCGCTGCTGGCCGGGGTGAGTGTGTTGCCCAAGGCCAAGAACTACGCCGCGGTGGTGGCGGCGGTCGCCGTACTGGGCGCGCTATTGCTGGTCGAGGACACGATCGGCGCATCCGGCCGAGGCTGGGCGCTGTGGTTCGCCCTGGGCTGCGGGGTGGTCCAGGCTGTGCTTGCGGTCACCGCCCTCTTGCTGGATGCGGGCGTCATCACCCCGCCGGCGCCGCGGCCCAAATACGACCAGTACTACGGGCAGTACGGCGGCTACTACGGTCAGCAGTCTCCCTACCAGCAGCAGTCACCCCAGCAGTCCGGCTACGGGGCCCAATACGGCGGCTACCCGTCGGGGCCGTCGACCGGCGGTTTCAGCGCGGTCGGCCCGCAGTCTGGACCCATCCCGGCTCCGCAGTCCGGACCGCAGCATGGACAACAACAAGGATCGCCCACCCCGCCAACGGGTTTCCCCAGCTTCAGCCCGCCGCCGTCCTCCGGTTCCGGCGGGCCGGGTCAGGGCAACTCCGCAAACCACGCCGGTTCCGGCCAGGGTCAGCACTCGTATGGCCAGGGCCAGCAGCCCCAGGCGCCGTCGTCGCCGTCGGGCCCGTCACAGTCCTAACCGTGCGCACTCGGGCGCGGCGGGTCGCCGGCGAGGGGACCTAGTCGGTAACGTGCTCGAAGCGTGACACGGGTGCAGGACAGTCGAGCGGCGGGCGCCCGTCAGGCCCGTGACCTACTGCGGGTTGCGTTCGGCCCTGCGCTGGTGGCGTTGGTGGTCATCGCGGCGGTGACGCTGCTGCAGTTGCTGATCGCCAACAGCGACATGACCGGCGCGTTGGGTGCGATCGCCAGTATGTGGCTGGGCGTGCATCAGGTGCCGATCTCGATCGGCGGTCGCGAACTGGGCGTGATGCCGCTGCTGCCGGTCCTCTTGATGGTGTGGGGCACCGCACGCACCACCGCGCAGGCCACCCCCGCCACGGCTTCCTGGTTCGTCATCCGCTGGATCGTGGCCTCGGCACTGGGCGGTCCGCTGCTGATCTCCGCCATCTCGCTGGCGGTCATCCACGACGCGGCATCGGTAATCACCGAGCTGCAGACGCCCAGCGCGTTGCGTGCGTTCATGAGCGTGCTGGTCGTCCATGCCATCGGTGCGTCGATCGGTGTCGGCTCTCGAGTCGGCCGCCGGCTTCTCGGGACGTCACCGCTGCCCGACTGGTTGGTCGATTCGTTACGTGCTGCGATGGCCGGCGTGCTGGCGCTACTCGGGCTGTCCGGCATGGTCACGGCCGCCTCGCTGGTCGTGCACTGGGGGACCATGCAGGAGCTGTACGCGATCACCAATTCGATTTTCGGTCAGTTCAGCCTGACCGTGCTGTCGGTGCTCTATGTGCCCAACGTCATCGTCGGCACTGCCGCGATGGCAGTGGGATCCAGCGCTCATCTGGGTTTTGCGACGTTCAGCTCGTTCACCGTCTTCGGCGGCGACATTCCCGCGCTGCCGGTGCTGGCCGCGGCCCCCAACCCGCCGCTGGGGCCGGCCTGGGTTGCGCTGCTTATCGTCGGCGCATCGTCGGGGGTGGCCGTTGGACAGCAGTGCGCGCGCCGGCCGCTGCCGATCCATACGGCGATGGCGAAGTTGTTGGTCGCAGCCTCGGTGGCGGCGCTGACGATGGCCCTGCTCGGTTATGCCGCTGGCGGGCAGTTGGGCAACTTCGGCGACGTCGGGACTGACCAGGGCACTTTCGGGTTCGCGGTGTTTCTCTGGTTCGCCGTCGTCGGTGCAATCACCGTCGCGATGGCCGGCGGCGTCAGATACCCGCCGAGAAAGCCCAAACCGGCCCGGGCGGCGCAGCCTCCGGTAGCGCCGGAGCCGATTCTCTCGACCGACCCGCTCGACGAGTCTGACGGCGACGATCCCGGCGTCGTCGTCGAAGCTGACGATTCCTCCGCGACCGAGCAAGCCGCCGATCAACCGCCTGCGCCGTCTGACTGTCCGGCTCTCCCCGCCGAGCGGGAGGTGCCCCCACCTGGGACCGCAGACCGGCCCGCATCGTCGCCGGACGACGATGATTGATTGTCCGCCTTCCCCCCGGGTCGCCGACGGCCCGCATCGTCGGCGGACGGATTAGGCTCGCCCTGTGCAGCAACCGTTCCGCGTGCCTCCCAGCGCACCGGCACGATTGGTGGTCTTGGCGTCGGGTACTGGTTCGCTGCTGGCCTCGTTGCTGGATGCCGCCGTCGGTGACTATCCGGCACGGGTGGTCGCGGTCGGCGTGGACCGCGACTGCCGGGCCGTCGAAATCGCCGTCGCGGCCTCGCTGCCGACCTTCACGGTGCGGTTGCCCGACCATCCCGACCGCGCTGCCTGGGACGCCGCGCTCACCGAAGCCGCCGCAGCGCATTCACCCGACCTCGTCGTCTCGGCCGGCTTCATGAAAATCCTTGGGCAGAGGTTCCTTTCACGATTTTGCGGCCGTATCCTCAACACCCACCCGACGTTGCTGCCGGCGTTTCCCGGCGCGCACGGTGTGGCCCAAGCTCTGGCTTACGGTGTGAAGGTCACCGGCTGCACGGTGCACCTGGTGGACGCGGGCACCGACACCGGCCCGATACTGGCCCAACAACCCATCCCGGTGCTCGACGACGACGACGAAGAGACCCTGCACGAGCGCATCAAGGTCACCGAGCGGCGGCTGTTGGTGGATGTGGTGGCCGCGGTGGCGACCGGCGGCGTGACCTGGAACGGACGAAAGGCGACCATCGGATGAGCAGCGACGACCGGCAGGATTCCCGGGATTCAGCGAGAAGGCCGATCCGTCGCGCACTGATCAGCGTGTACGACAAGACCCGGCTCGCCGAACTCGCCAGCGGGCTGCATGCGGCCGGTGTCGACATCGTCTCGACCGGTTCGACCGCGAAAACCATTGCTGACAAAGGAATCCCGGTAACTCCGGTGGAAGACGTAACCGGTTTTCCGGAGGTGCTCGACGGCCGGGTCAAGACGTTGCATCCACACGTGCACGCCGGCCTGTTGGCCGACTTGCGGAAACCCGAGCATGCCGCGGCGCTCGAGCGACTCGGGATCGCGGCGTTCGAGCTGGTGGTGGTCAACCTTTACCCGTTCAGCGAAACGGTGGACTCCGGCGCGAGTGTCGACGAATGCATCGAGCAGATCGACATCGGCGGACCGTCGATGGTGCGGGCGGCGGCGAAGAACCATCCGAGCGTCGCGGTGGTGGTGGACCCGCTTGGCTATGACGGCGTGCTGGCCGCAGTTCAGAGCGGGGGATTCACACTTGCCGAGCGGAAGAGGCTGGCGTCGTTGGCGTTTCGGCACACCGCCGAGTACGACGTCGCGGTCGCCGGCTGGATGGGCTCGACGCTGGCGCCCGAGCAGCCGATGATGGTCTTCCCGGAATGGTTCGCGGGCACGTGGCACCGCTCGGCACTGCTGCGCTACGGCGAAAACCCGCATCAAAAGGCGGCGCTGTACACCGATGCCGGCGCCTGGCCCGGCCTGGCGCAGGCCGAGCAGTTGCACGGAAAAGAGATGTCCTACAACAACTTCACCGACGCCGACGCGGCCTGGCGGGCGGCGTTCGACCACGAGCAGACCTGCGTGGCAATCATCAAGCACGCCAACCCATGTGGGATCGCGATCTCGTCAGTCTCGGTCGCCGATGCGCACCGCAAGGCCCATGAATGCGATCCGCTGAGCGCATTCGGCGGAGTTATCGCGGCCAACACCGAGGTCAGCGTGGAAATGGCCGAATACGTGAGCACGATTTTCACCGAGGTGATCGTGGCGCCCGCCTACGCGCCGGGCGCGGTCGACGTGCTGGCGGGCAAGAAGAACATCCGGGTGCTGGTCGCATCCGAGCCGCTGGGTGACACCACTGAGCGCCGGCAGATCAGCGGCGGCCTGCTGATGCAGGCACGCGATCGTATCGATGCGCACGGCGACAATCCGGCGAACTGGACGCTGGTGGCCGGTGCGCCGGCCGCACCGGCCACACTGGCCGACCTTGCCTTCGCCTGGCGAACCTGTCGGGCGGTGAAGTCCAACGCGATCGTGATCGCCGCCGGTGGCGCCACCATCGGTATCGGCATGGGCCAGGTCAATCGGGTCGACGCGGCGCGGCTGGCCGTGGAGCGTGGTGGCGACCGGGTCCGTGGCGCGGTCGCGGCCTCCGATGCGTTCTTCCCCTTCCCGGACGGCCTGGAGACGCTGGCCGCCGGGGGCGTCACGGCGATCGTGCATCCGGGCGGCTCGGTGCGCGACGACGAGGTGACCGCCGCGGCAGCCAAGGCCGGGGTGACGCTGTACCTGACCGGTGCGCGGCACTTCGCCCACTGACCACCCAGAAAGCTAAGCGCTGGCCTCGTCGCGGGCGGTCGTCACGTGGCGGATGAACGCGGCAACCTCGTCGACGGCGCGGCGGGCATCCGGGTTGACGTCGAAGCTGAGCTGAAACATGTGCATGGCCTTGTGCCACACCTGCACCCACGCTGGCACGTTGTCGACCCGCAACCGCTCGGCCAGCGCGAAGGTGTCGTTCAGCAGCATCTCGTGCGTGCCGACCTGAAGCAGGAACGGGCCAAGGCCATGCAAGTCCGCCTCCGGCGGCATCAACGGCGGCGGACGGGTGCCGTTGACGGTGGCGAACACGTCGTAGATGAACTTCACCGTCATGAACGGAAACAACGCGTCCCGGTGGTCTTTGAGGGCCCGATACTTCAGGCTCATGTCGGCCGAGGTCAGCGGCGAGAGCAGCGCCTGCCCAGCCGGCACCGGCAACCCGGCGTCGCGGACGGCGAGCGCGGTGTGGGCGGCCATCAGACCGCCCGCCGAATCCCCGGCCAGCACGATACGGTCGGCGGCGAACCCGCGGGACAGCACGT
>NZ_JBKQTQ010000115.1:0-47623 GCF_052143115.1 Mycobacterium sp. | reverse complement strand
TTGTCTGGTGGTCTGTCGACCACGACCGGGACAGCTGGCTGCCCGTGTTCATTATCACGATTGTGGCGTCGGTCGTGGCGGGCGGCTACGCAGTCCGGGGTCTGCGCCGAAGCGTGCGCAGGGTGCGTCGTCGCGCCGATCGTCGTCAGCAGTCGTAAGCGGCGTCCGCCCGGTCGCACGCGCGTGGCAGCACAGGTTGCGAGCGTCGTCTCGTCGGTCGGCGTTTCTGTCTTGCCGCCTGCCTTATCCCCGGCGCGCCCCACGGCAAGGCCCGCCTAGCACATCTGATCAATCGTTTGGGATCGACGAGGCGGGTGCCGTCGCCGTCGCCGAACTCACGTCGATGACGTGGCTTCCGGTGACTGTGGCGATCACGGACGCCGGTGGCGAGCTGTCGTTGGTGGGTTCGCGACACGCGGCTCGGCTGGCCCGTCGGGCAACCGGGGTGGTCATCGACCGGTCCCACCCTTTCAACTCCAGTCTTGACCAGTGCGTTCTCCAACGAGATGACGGACTCGGTGATAAAGGGATTTCACGATCTTTAGCTTGCGGTCCTCATTTACCGGCATCGGACCCATTGATTTTCACAAAACATTCCGACACCACCCCAGTCGCTTGATGGACCGCCTTCGTCGCTCGGATTCACCGACAGTACTGGAGTCAGCGTCAGTAATTGATCGAGTATCGGGGATGGCGGAGCAGGATTTGGGTCCGCGCGCGCGACGCCGGTGCCGCCCGCGAGAGCCATCACGCTCATCCCACCGGCCAGCAGTCCCCGACCAAGCCTGTGAAGTTTCATCGCCGCCCTCTCCGTCCGCCCCGAATCACTGGCAATCCCCAGGGCTAGCCGCCAGCGACAATTGTAGCGGTCTGCCAAACAACCGAGTGCAGGAATGCTGGCCCGCCGACGGGAGCCATCGGTCCCTCCAGCCTTCCGCGCGCTTATCGCATACCCGTTACGAACGCACAACAATTTTGATTTGCTCGACCAGCGAAAGCCGCAACTCCAATGCTACAGGGCTTACGGTGTCGGGCGTGATGCCGCTAGCCGTGGTAGTTCGTCGCGTTGCGGTTCTCGCCGTTTGCCTGGTCATGTCCGTGACCGCGGTGCCTCCGGCAGGTGCTCAGCCCGAGACTGACCCCCCTCCGGGTGCGGTGCCAGCAGAAGTCGGACGGGTGCCCTCGGGGGATCCGGCCACCGTCAACACTCCTGATGGCTGGAGCCTGATCCTCGGCGCGACGAACGAAATGCAAGTCCCCGTGTCGCCACTGACCACCGCGGTCTCGTCTCGCGAATACCTCGCGAGCGGAACATTCATCGGTTTGCTGGCCGGACCGGAAGCGCCTCGAGGCATCCTCGAGGTGGGCTACCAGATCGGCTGCGGAATCGACATGAGCACGTCCAACGGCGTCACGGTGGGCGGTAGCGCCGGCCTCACCCCGTCGATCGGCACGTCGGGACCGTTTGGCGCTTTGCCAACGACTGTTCTGCCAATAATTTCCACACCGGTCAACGGCGTGCTCACCGTGGGGCTCAAGCCCGGCCTCGTGATCGTGGTGCCGGTGGACAAGAAAGAGTTCAAGGGACCGCACCCCTGGGTCATGATCAGCAACTTCCACGTCAAGATCGACGGATGCGTGGGCCAGTCGTTCATCCGCTCCTATGCGGTGCTAACCCGACAGACCGATCAATCCGACGTGGTGCTGTCCTACGTCGGCGTCACCAAAGCCGTCTGATCGCGGTCTCTGCCGACAGACGGAGCAGAATGTCGATAATCGGCGGCACCGCGCACTGCCCGAGGACGGGTAGCTGGACCCTAAGGCTCTTGATTAGGGCCGCGATCGACCGCGCCGGGGTTGCCGCAGATCAAGTCTGCCAACTCTTCGGAAATGCGTCGTCTGAACTTCATGGGTCCTCGCTGTGGAGTTCGGGTTGGATTCGTGGGGAATAGCGCGGCTACCAAGGGTTCACCGGATCCTCCTATGCTCTTCGACAGCAGACGTGTCGACGAAGCCGCGGTCGCAGCCACGCCGACGTCAAAGAGACTGCACCCAAGGGAACTCGCAGCGAGATTCCAACAGAAGGGATGCCGACGATGCCTAACGAAAAGCGTGGGCAGGCCGCCCTGTTCGACGCCTTGACGACCAAGGGCACGGCTTTCACCGAGGCCGAGCGCCGCAAGTACGGTCTGCTTGGACTGCTGCCAACGGCAGTGAAGACCCTGGAAGATCAAGCCGCGCATTGCTGGCATGAATTCTCCACTCGCCACGACGAT
The DNA here is from genome assembly GCF_052143115.1 of Mycobacterium sp. Taxonomy (GTDB): domain Bacteria; phylum Actinomycetota; class Actinomycetes; order Mycobacteriales; family Mycobacteriaceae; genus Mycobacterium. Next base: position 45,347 of record NZ_JBKQTQ010000115.1, on the reverse strand, counting down.
CTCGACAAGCACATCTATCTCCGCGCGTTGCAGGACCGCAACGAAACCCTGTTCTACCGCGTGCTGCACGACCACATCCCCGAGACCCTGCCGATCGTGTATACGCCCACAGTCGGTGAGGCCTGCCAGCGTTTCGGCGAGATCTATCGGCGACCAAGGGGATTGTTCGTTTCCTATCCCGAGCGCGACTGTCTCGACGAGGTGCTGCGCAACCGCCCCCAACGCGATGTCGATGTGATTGTGGTGACCGACGGTCAGCGAATCCTCGGTTTGGGGGATCAGGGCATCGGCGGGATGGGCATTCCGATCGGCAAGCTATCGCTATACACCCTGATCGGCGGCATCGATCCCGCTCGCACCCTTCCGATCGTGCTCGATGTGGGCACCGACAACGCGGAACTTGTCGACGACCCGCTTTACCTCGGTTGGCGCCACCGACGCATCGACGACGACGACTACTACGCGTTCATCGACCAGTTCGTCACCGCAGTGCGTGAACAACTGCCCAATGTGCTGCTGCAGTGGGAGGACTTCGCCACTGTGCATGCTGGGCCGATCCTTGCCCGCTACCGCGACCAGCTGCTCACCTTCAACGACGACATTCAGGGCACCGCGGCCGTCACCCTCGGTGCGTTGCACGGTGCCGCGAAAGTGGCAGGCCGCCCGCTGTCGCAGCAGCAGATCGTCATGCTCGGTGCGGGCTCGGCCGGCATCGGCGTGCTGGACATGATCCGCCGCGAGATGGTGAACCAGAGACTGTCCGAAGATGCTGCCCGGGAACGGATCTGGGTCGTCGACGTGGACGGGCTGCTCACCGACGACCGCACGGATCTGTCAGCCGGGCAGCGTGATTTCGCTCAGCCCGCCGACCGTGTCTCTGGTTGGGGGCTGTCGGAACCGGCCCAGCTTGCCGACGTCGTACACCACGTCGACGTCGGTGTGCTGCTGGGGCTGTCCACCGCTGCCGGTGCCTTCACCGAGAGCATCGTGCGCGAGATGGCCGGCAAGACCGAGCGGCCGATCATCTTCCCGCTGTCCAACCCGACCAGCCGGGCCGAGGCGCACCCGGCGGAACTGGACCACTGGACCGACGGGCGTGCTCTGATTGCCACCGGATCACCGTTCGCGCCGCTGCACCGCAATGGTGTGGAACGGGCTGTGGCCCAATGCAATAACGTTTATATCTTCCCCGCGATGGGGCTTGCCGTGACCGCAGCCCAAGCGACCCGAGTCACCGACGAGATGATGCGGGTTGCGGCGGCGACCCTGGGCGAGGCGTCGCCCGCCCTCGCCAATCCTGACCAGTCGTTGCTGCCCGCGTGGGTGGACGTGCCCGATGTCGCTGTCCGAATTGCGCACGCCGTGGCCGTCCAGGCCGTTGTCGACGGCGTCGCCCCGAAGCGCAGCGGCGAGGAACTCACCGAACGGATCACGCAGGTGCGTTGGCTCCCGGTCTATCCTCAAGCACCGGCCTGATCGCGACCGACTGCCACTCCTCGGCACGCTCCACCGCAACCCCACCCCCGTTGCGATGACATTGATCGGCAGAGGTCGTTTATTTGAGCCATCAGGTTGGTATCTATGGGGGAGCGACCGGGTTGAATCCGTGTTCAGCAAGGCCGGCGCGAGTTGGTGAGCGGAATGCATGAACAGCAAGACGCACTGGTGGTTGTACGCGACCAGATGCAAAACCTGTTGCGGGTCATCGTCGACGTCGGCTCCGATCTTGACCTGGATGTGACGCTGCATCGAATCGTCAATGCGGCGATGGAGCTGACCACCGCCCGCTACGGAGCTCTAGGTATACGCGGATCCGACGGCACCCTGGTCTCTTTCGTCTACACGGGAATCGACGACGACACAGCGCGGCGGCTCGGCGATCTGCCGGTAGGTGAGGGTCTCCGGGTCGACGACCTGAGTGCTTATCCACTGGCCGCCGGGCTGCACGCGCACGACCCGCCGATGCGGGCATTCCTCGGAATACCAATCACAGTGCGGGCCGCTGACTTTGGGAGCCTTTACCTGGCCGACGACCGGCCCCACCGAGTGTTTTCCGACTCCCAGGAGAGCGCCGTACGGGCATTGGCCACGGCGGCGGCCGCCGCCATCGATAATGCGCGACTCTTCGAACGAGAACGTGAATCGACGAAATGGATGAAGGCCAGTCGTGAGATCACGACGGCGCTGCTGTCCGGCGATCCACAGACCGGGCCGCTGCAGCTGATCGTGAACCGGGCGTTGGAGTTAGCCGACGCTGAGCAGGCGATATTGCTGGTTCCGAGGGAGCCCGAGCTGCCAGCCGATGAAGTCGACACCCTGGTCGTGGCGGCTACGGCGGGCCGGTACGCCTTGGAGGTGATTGGTCAGCAGGTTCCGATGGACGGCTCGACCACCGGCGGTGTGGCTCGTCGCGGTCTACCGCTGATCACTGATTCCTTCCAATATCCGATCGAGGGTTTCACCGATGTCGGTGAACGCTCGGCGATCGTCATGCCGCTGACTGCGGACGACAGGGTGCTTGGGGTGATTGCCGTCGCCCGTCGCCCGCTGCAGCCGCCATTCGACAACGCTTACCTCGAGCTGGTCAGTGACTTTGCCCGACACGCTGCTATCGCGTTGGCGCTGGCCGCAGGTCGCGAACATGCGCTCAATCAGGAGCTCACCCAAGCCGATACCGTCGATGACGCGGTGCACGCCGCAGCAGAGCAACTGCGTCGGTTATGGCGTGCCCGCAGCGTTCTGGCCATCACCTTCCCGACCCGCGATTCCTCGACGGAATCCGCCTACGGCGCACCGCAAGTGGTGGCGGTGGGCGAACCCGCGCAGTGGGGCGACCTGTCATCCCAAACACGACAGATGCTCAGCTCTCTGCGCGACGGCGACCTTCTCACCCCCAACACAACAAAGGCCGGGACGGCGGGCATCGCGCTGCAGCATCCCGAGGGCGTGCTCGTCGTCTGGATCGATCTGGCCGAAAAACGGCCGTTCACCCTGGAGGACCAGACTTTGCTCACCGTGCTGGCGGGGCGCCTCGGCCAGGGCCTGCACCGGGTGCACCAGGTTGATCAGCAGCGCGAAACCGCGTTGGCGCTGCAACACGCAATCCTCGGCCCCGCTCATCTACCGCCCGGGTTCGCGGTCCGCTATCAGGCCGCCAGCCGGCCCCTACAGGTCGGCGGTGACTGGTACGACATCGTCGACTTGGAGGACGGGCGCATCGCGTTGATTGTCGGCGACTGTGTCGGGCATGGCCTGGCGGCGGCCGCCGTGATGGGACAGGTGCGCAGCGCCTGCCGCGCGCTCCTGCTCGACCACCCCAGCCCGCGTGTCGCTCTCGCGGGGCTGGACCGCTTTGCCGCGCGGCTACCTGGCGCCCAATGCACCACCGTCGTCTGCGCGGTGCTCAATCCCGACACCGGTGAACTGGTGTACTCCAGTGCCGGGCACCCGCCGCCAATCCTGGTTCTTGCCGATGGGACAACGCAGTTGCTCGACGAAGGCCAGACCATTCCCCTGGGAATACGAGCCGAACGGCCGCGCCCCGAGGCCCACGTGACTTTGCCGGCGCGCGCGACCCTGCTGCTCTATACCGACGGTCTGGTCGAGCGTCGCCGCAGTGGACTGGACCACGGCATCGCTCGCGCCTCCGTCCTCCTTCAGGACGGCCGCGGGTTCACCTTGGATGATTTGGCGGACCAGGTCATGTCCCGTCTCGCGCCAAGCGACGGCTATCAGGATGACGTTGCGCTGCTTCTCTACCGCCATCCGGCCCCACTGCAGCTGGAGTTTCCCGCCCACGTTAGCCAACTCGCCCCCACCCGCGCCGCCTTGCGCAGCTGGTTGACCCGGGCCCGGGTGGACCCGGTGCAAACTCAGGATATGGTCATCGCAGTCGGAGAAGCCATCGCCAACGCTATCGAGCACGGTCACCGCCATAGTCCGGAGGGCATCATTAGCCTGCGCGCGACCGCACTGTTCGACCAGGTGCAGTTGACCGTCGTTGATACCGGTTCGTGGAAACCTCCACGACCGGACACCAACACCCACCGCGGCCGGGGGATTAAGCTCATGCGAGCGCTGATGCATAGTGTCGCCATCAACCCCGGCGCCACAGGAACGTTAGTTCACTTGTCCGCGAGGATCACCTGATGCGCACATCGCTTACCCTCGACACCGCCCGCCGTGACGACGGGAAACTCGTGCTGGTCGCAGCGGGGGAAATCGACCTGAGCAACATCGACACTTTCACTCAAGCCCTCACCACGGCCATCGCCGAGACAGCTGGCAGCGGCGGGATGCTGACCGTCGACCTCAGTGCTGTGGAGTACCTGGACAGCGCCGCCATCAACGCCCTGTTTACCCATGCTGAGCACATCCAGCTGATCGTCCGCCCCATGATGATGCGCATCTTCGAGATCACCGGCCTCACCGAACTGACCGCTATCGAACCGGCGTCGCCGCAAGTAGAGCACTGATAAGCGCTTGGAGCGCAAGCGATTTCATCGTTTTCCGAGCCGTGTGCCGCGGTGGCGACGGGTGCCCCGGCTGGCCAATTGCCGGTTGTAATCGACGTGGGGATGGAAGCTCGCGTTTAGGTACTCGGCTGGTCGGTAGCACTGATGCGTCAGCGCATCACTGTGATCGGAGCGGTCATGACGCAAGATTTGGGCGTACTGCCTCAGCAGCGACCCGGAGCGTAGGGTCGCAAAAGGGGTGGCCTCGATGGTGCGTTCACGATAGGACGGCAACGGATTGTCTTCGACCGCGCACCTATCAACAATCCGCCAGTGTTTTGAGAGCGACGAGACGAAGGAGACCAGTGGCAAAGTGCGGGATATTGGTCGGCGTAGCGGCCGCGGCCACTGTGGTCGCGGGTCTGGCTGGCTGTTCGAGCAACAAGTCCAGTACATCCAATACAAGTGCACCGGCGGCCGGACCTGAGAAGGTCGTTATCGACGGTCAGACTCAGAGCGTCAGCGGTCCGGTCACCTGCACCCAGGCTGGGGGCAACTTCAACATCGGCATCGGTGATCCGGCAAACGGGATCGGCGCGGTGGTTACCACTGCTGATCCGCCAGTCGTGCAAGCGGTCGGCCTGGGTAACCTCACCGGCGTGACGCTGGGCTACTCGGCCGGCGCACCGAATCAGGGCACCGTCCAGGCCACAAAAAGCGGCAACTCCTACACGATCAAGGGCACTGCGACGGGGATAAACACGACCAACCCGCAGCAGCAGCTGTCCAAGCCATTCGAGATGGATGTCACGTGCCCCTGATGCAGCGTTCTGAGGCGCATCGGCGGAGTAGCCAGATTTTGTCGAGGTTCACGCTCGGAAGGGGCGAACACGTATGTATGCAAAGCGCGTGGCAGGTGCGGCAATTGCCGCGGGCGTTATGTCTGCATTGACGCTAGGCGTCGAGCCTGCCGATGCTGCGCCGCTGAAGCCTTGCGTGAACTGCGGACCGAGTCTTGTGGGACCCGGGCACGGGCCTATCGCTGACGCGCCGGGGCCTGGGGGCCCGGGTGGCCCTGGTGGTCCGGGGCCTGGTGGTCCGGGACCGGGCGGGCCTGGGCCCGGTGGACCTGGTGGCCCGGGCGGACCTGGACCCGGTGGATCCGGTGGATCCGGTGGACATGCGGGGCCGGGTGGGCCCGGACCTGGAGGACCTGGCGGTCCGGCACCGGCGGGACCCGGTGGACATGAGGGGCCGGGTGGGCCTGGACCTGGCGGTCCGGCACCGGCGGGACCCGGTGGACCTGGTGGACACGCGGGGCCGGGTGGGCCTGGAGGACCTGGCGGTCCGACACCGGCGGGACCCGGTGGACATGAGGGGCCGGGTGGACCTGGTGGCCCGGGCGGACCTGGACCTGGTGGACCTGGTGGACACGCGGGGCCGGGTGGACCTGGCGGCCCGGGCGGACCTGGACCTGGTGGCCCCGGCGGACCTGGACCCGGTGGACCACCGCCGCCGCCATACAGGCCCGGGGGTTTCTACGGCCAGGGTGGTCCCCAGATGGGCGGCCCCAACAATGCGCCTCACGGCTTCAGTGCACCCGACCACGGTGCGCCGCCTCCGCCGCCACAACGCGGATTCGGCTGGAATGGCGGGCCTCCTCCCGGAGGGCCGCCGCCTAACTGGGTCGGGCCGCCGCCCCCGGGTGGCTGGAACGGACCTCCGCCTCCCGGTGGTTGGAACAGCCGATGGAATGGGCCGCCGCGCGATATAGGAATCGCGCAGGCCGATTTCGGGCCGTTCGGTTACAACGGCTACAACGCCATCCCGATGTTCAACCCGGTTTTCGGGGGATGGGGCTTCTGGTTCTTCGGAATCTGGATTCCGCTGTACTGACTCAAATTCGACACTCGCTGCCTCCGGACTGCTCTGCTACGAGTCCGGAGGCAGCGACGTGTTGACGCCGGCAGCGATAACGCCGCACATCACCGAGGGCCACGAGCCGATTGCGACGCGGTCGGGGGCCGGAAAAGAGTGCATGCAGCGCGATTCCGGTGCAAGATGTGCGGCGTGGCTATCTTCCAGGGCAGGGCGCTCGCAGACATCAATCTCACTGGTGTCCCGTTGGCGGAGGCGCTCGAAGCTTTCATCTGCCGACGTGATCCGAGGCTAGAGAACGTCCAGCTCAGGCGCGCAACTCCAACTGGTGACATCGAATCGCGGGTACAGCCCAACAAGCGGTGGTACGAGGTCATCTTCGAAACGGACGACAACCCCGGCGACGAAGACGATGACGATGACACCTTTGAGGCAAGGAAAAAAGCAAAGGCGAAGGCAAAGGCCGAGGCAAAGAAACAGGTAAAGACATGGCCGCCAAGCAATCCGCCAGTTATTCCGCCAGCTGATCAGTGACGCAAGCCGGTCGTGGTCTTCGATGAAGCAGAGCAGCGGGCCGAAAGGATGACGTCGTGACGTGCGCCGACGACGAATTGACACTGAGCGATGAGGTGGGGGTTCTCCCCAGCCCCGCGGGGACCCCACCCGCTTGGGGGAGAGAGCGGCGCTCATGACCGAAGTGCGTGATCGGGTGGTGGATCGAGCTCGCGGGATGCGTGATCTGGTCCGTGCAGAGGCTGCGGAATCGGAGCGTTTGCGGACGCTCTCGGGGCCGATCGTCGAGGAGATGTGGGTCAGCGGCCTGATGTCTGCATTCAATCCGAAAGCGGCGGGCGGCGTCGAACCGTCGTTCCACGAGATGATCGAGACGTGGATCGAAATGGCTTGGCAAGACGGGTCTTTCGGCTGGATCGGCATTGCGAACCTGCCCTCGACCTTCGCCGCGGCGACTTATCTGCCCGATGAGGGTTTCGCCGAGATCTTTACTCGCAACGACAACCACATCACCATCGGCGGTCAGTACTTCCCCAACGGGCAGGGGGCAGTCGTCGACGGCGGCTACCGGTTGAGTGGTGCGTGGAATTTCGGCTCCGGCACCGGGCACTCCGCGTACATTGGCGCCGGCTTTTTCCCGATGGACAACGGTGAGATGCGTTGGGTCAGCGAGGGCATTCCCGAAATGCGGGTCGCATTTCTTCCTCGCGAGGAGGTCACCTTCACCGACGGATGGCATGTCCAGGGACTCAAAGGCACCGGCTCCTACGACTACAACATCGCCGACGTGTTCGTACCGGAGTACCGAACCATGCCGCTGTTCACCCGTGCGCCTGTCCGCGGAACCTCGGCGGCCAGCCGGATGGGTCTGATGCCGATCACCGCCGCCGGCCACGCGTCGTTTGCGTTGGGAGTGGCCAAGAGCATGCTCGACGATGTCGAGGAACTCGCGGCCACCAAAGTACGGATGAGCGACATGGCGACCTTGGCCAGCCGCCCCACTTTCCAAAAGGGACTCGCCCACCACGTCGCTGCGTGGCGGGCAGCCCGCCTGCTGGTGATCGACGCCTTTTCTGCAGCCGAGGCAGCGGTTGACGCGGGCAACGACCTGACCCCCGGGATGCGGGCCGACATGCGGGTGGCGGCGGTCTATGCCACCGACACGGCACGGGCCTGCGCCGAGTGGGCCCATTTGGCGGCTGGGACCACCGCGATTCGCGAGGGCAGCCGACTCGAGCGCGCGTTCCGTGACATCTACACCGGCACCCAGCATGCGTTCATCAGCGAGAAGATCGCAATGGACGTCGCACAGATCTGGCTCGGCATCATCGAGGACCAGTTCGGACTCTGACTGCGCGGCAACAGAACTCGAGAGGACCAGCCATGGTGAGCGCTAATCGCGCCCGTTCCCGCACGTTCGTCGTAACGGGTGCGGCGTCTGGTATCGGGCTGGCCACCGCCCAGCGCCTACTGGCCGAAGGCGGCAGCGTCGTGGGCGCCGACCTGGCCGCCCCACCGGACCTCGGCCCTGACTTCCGGTTCGTGACGGCGGACGTGACCGACGAGGCCGCGATCGCCGCTGTGTTGGCCGCCGTGCCCGACCGGCTCGACGGTGTCGTCCATGCCGCAGGCGTTGCCGGCGGCGGCCCGGTCCACCTGCTAGACCGCGCCGAATGGGAGCGGGTGATCGCGATCAACCTCACCGGCACATTTCTGGTCGCCAAGGCGGCCCTGGCCAAAATGATCGACCAACCGCGGGTCGACGGCGAGCGGGGCTCGATTGTGACGCTGGCAAGCATCGAGGGACTGGAAGGCACAGCGGGCGGCAGCGCCTATAACGCCTCCAAGGGTGGCGTCGTGCTACTCACCAAGAACATCGCGCTCGATTACGGCCCGAGCGGTATCCGGGCAAACGCCATTTGTCCCGGTTTCATCGAAACACCGATGACCAACAGCGTATTCGGCTTGCCCGGGATGGAGGGTCCGATGGCCACGATGGTCGATGAGCATGCGCTGCAACGGATGGGCAGGCCCGAGGAGATCGCGGCCATGGCGGCCTTTCTACTTTCTCCCGACGCGTCCTTCCTCACCGGTCAGGCCATTGCCGTCGACGGTGGCTACACCGCCGGCCGCGATCACGGGGTGGTTCAGCTCTTCGGCCTTCCCCAATAAACAGTCGAATTCGACTCTCTCAGAACCGGAATGACGGACCCGGGAAGTTGAAATGCGGGAGCCCGGGCATCATGGGCCCGGGCATCCGGGGAAACATCGGACCAGGCATCCGAGGCATCATCGGACCCGGCCCGCCGGGGAAGCGGGGACCCATCGGACCCGGCCCGCCGGGGAAGCGGGGACCTTCGGGGCCGGGCATCATGGGGGAGCGGGGACCCTGGGGGCCCGGGAAATTCATTGGCGGCTGGGCAAACTGCCCACCTAACCGAGGCATTGGCGTACGCCACTGCGGGACGGGCTCACGCATCAGCGGCGCCCTGGGAACCGCCAGATTGATCCGAGGCTGACCAAACGGTGCGTGGACAGGCGGCGCCGGAATCCCCGCGTGCATCGGCAACGGGACGGGCACCGGCACGGGTGCGGCGGGAACCGGCACGTGCACCGGGACGGGGGGTGCGATCGGCGCGGCAGCCGGCAGGTGCAGCGGCGGCGCCGCGCGAACGGCCAACGGGTGCGGCACCGGAAGGAGTTCCGCCGCTGCCGGTGGTGACGGCGCCGCCTCTGCGGGCGCGACGAGAGCTTGGCCGGGAACGGGCCGTAACGCGACCGCCGGTCGGATACCCAGTGCCAGCGCAATTTCCAGCGCCAAAGCAGCGCTGACGACGACGACCGCCAATGCGCTGCCGACCAACATCAGCGGTCTAGGCCGCTGGCTTGTGTCGAAATCGTCCTCCGCTGCGGCCTCGGCGGTGATCACGATGCCGGTTTGGGCATCGGCGTCCTGGTCGGGCGCAGCGCTGTAGGCGAGATCCTCCTCGCGGAGCTCGGCACCGGGGCGATGAACGGGCACCTCGAGGTAACCGGGCGAGACGGCGAACGGGTCCACTTCACCGGTACCGGGATCTTGCGCGTAGGCCAAAGCGGCTGTGGAGGATGCGAACAGCGGCGCGTTGGCCGATGCCAGCGCTGCCCCGCGGGCCAGCGCCATGTCCGGCTCCTCAGGGGCGCTGACCGGAAGGTATGACGCCACCTCCAGGGCCGGCTTGATCGGCGCGATATCCACGTCGCAGCCGACGATGAACAGACCCTCCGCGTAGCTTTCCGGCGCGTCGAGTCCGGCAATCATCGCGGCCAGTTCGGGCACTGGGTTGGCGCCATTCAGTGGACGGCGGCGCACATCGGTGATCGAACCGTCAGCGGAGTCGATGACAGCCAACGTGGCGGTGTCGGGTTCGACGAACAGCATCGCCGTGTATTCGTAACCGATTGCGTTGCCTACGGTTTGGGCCAGCGCAGCAGCAGCCAAAAATGCCGACACCAGCATCACGTTCTCGATCTTGCGAGCGGCCAGCGCTGTCGCAAGCGCGGCGGCATCGCGTGGATCGGTCCAAGTCACACCGGCCGACGTCAGTTGGTGGCCGCCTTGGCTGGCGCCTTCGCGGGTACCGAAGATGGCGGCGATCACCTGGTCCGGTGCGCTCAGCGTTCTCGGATCGTTGGCATCGCCAACATCGAAGTAATCCTCATCGACGGTGAGGCCGTCAGCGTTTTCCCCTTCGACCAGCACCATGCGGATGGTTGCTGGAGCCATGGATACCCCGAGGACGATGTCCAATACTCCTCCAAGCCGTTCGCCGGCTAGCCGAGGTGAGGGCGGATTTTGGGATGCACCCTGGCTACCGTCGAACTGTTTCGGACTACTTCGCCACGGCAGCGTGTGGCGTTACAGGTGGTTTCAGATCGGCACCCGGCAAATCCGTCGACCGTGCAACCGTTAGTCATGACGAACCCTTGGCAACTACCTACTGTTCGTACAGACTTACCGCATGCCTGCTTCGGTAGACGCCGTGTTGGCTGCACTGGGGGATCGGACCCGCGGCACGACCGGACGCGCTGAATCAGCTGACTGGACCTGGGAAAGGCCTTGTAGCCCAACGCATCTAAGGGGTGGCGATACAGCTCGCTTACCAGTCGCCCGGGTCGTACACCGATAGCGCAGCGTCCACGCTGTCATCAATCGGCAGCAGCTCGCCCAGGCCGCAAGCGGCGACGATCCGGGCGACAAGCGGCTGATTGCCCACGAGTCGTACCTCGACGCCACGCTGCCGGCAGCGCCCCGCCTCCTCGGCCAAGGCGGCGTAGGCGCAGCACCCCATAAAGTCCAGCCCGCTGGTGTCGATCACAAGCGGTCCCGGCGGGCCTGCTGCAGCCGCGGCCTCGCTGAGCAGGCGTCGCCAGGTCGCTTCATTGGAGGCGTCCAATTCGCCCCCGGCAGTGACGATCACTGCCAGTCCGCTCCGCTCGGTGGTCATCCGCAGCGTGCTTCGCGCCTGCGCTAGCTCGGAGATGAGGCGGCTGCTCAGCATCAGGTGATTGCAGGATGGCTCTGCGGTGACAAAAGTGCCCATGTGGTCCTCCTAATCGGCGCCGCTGCGCGTCGCGATATGGATGCCCGCCCTACGTGGCTTAAGACCGACTTCGATTAGTAGATCTCATTTTTATAACAGAAGCTGTTACGCATGTCCATGAAAAGCTGCCTGAGAATTCACTGAGGCTAGCGTCGACCGGTGGCTGCGACGCGGGCTGATCAGCAAACTATGGACTCGCCCATCGGGATGGTTCATCCACCCCGCCCACAACCGCGGTTGGCATCGACACGATCGAGTATGTCAGTTGCTAAAGACTCATAATATCGGTGTATTTCGGTTAATCATGGCGCGTGTCCCCGCGCGGCCGACAACGCGGAGATGCCAGCTCGCCGAGACGCTCACATGGCCTTTTTGGCAAAGCCATTGAAACGCCGCCGCGAAGACCTTAACAGCCGGTTTTCGCCGGTTTCGAAAAACGGGGCGGAATATGTACTGAGCCCCGCCTCGGCTCCCTGGGCGAGCACCAAAAAGACGCGCGTTGTTCGCCGGTGCCGACAGTATTCAAGCGGTGCCGTGGCCGGATTCACTGGCGTGTTCGGCCGCGAGCTCGGCGATCGTGCGGGATACCCGCTCGCGCAGCAGGACTGCGGCGATCACCCCGCACACCACAGCGACAACCAACGCAATCCAGGAGAAGCGGGTCAACCAGCGTTCGGCGGCCACGCCCGCGTAATAAACCAGAGCGGTGGTGCCGCCCGCCCAACACACCGCGCCCGACACGTTGGCGACCAAAAACCTTGCGTAGCGCATCTTTAACGCCCCGGCCAGCGGCCCGGCGAATATCCGCAGCAACGCGATGAAACGGCCGAAGAACACCGCCCGCGCGCCCCAGCGGTCGAACAGTCGCTCGGCAAACGCGACGTGTCCGGGGCCGAAGTGGTTCGGAAAGCGCCGCCCCAGCCGATCGAACAGCGGCAGGCCGAGCCGGCGGCCGATGGCGTAGCCGGTCGAGTCGCCGATCACCGCCCCGATCACCGCGGCAGTACCGACGCCGATCGGGTTGACCGCCAGCTCATGCCGCGACGACAGCAGTGCGGCGCTGACGAGGACGATCTCACCCGGCAGCGGGATGCCCAGGCTCTCCACCCCGACAACCATGCCGACCACGACGTACACAGCGAGTGGGGGGATCGACTGCAACAGGGCATCCACCGTCATGGGTTAAGAATGCCCGACCTGTTCGCGTGGTGCTGCCGTCAACGTCTCGGTCGGGCTGCTCGGTCCAACTGTTTGCCCCGTCACTTGATTGCAACCGCGGAAACCGGACTGCCGGATGCACCGGTCAGGGGTAGGGGTGATGCCGAGAACATGAACTCATAGATCCCGTCGGCCTTGCTGTCGGCGGACAGCGCATCGAGGTCGAACATTTCGCCGAAAGCTAGGCCGGTGTGGGCGAGGCTGACCACGTGCAGCGGCTGCCAGACGTCGATCTCGTTGGGCAGCACCTCGATTCCCCAGGTGTCGGTGGCGATGGCGGCGATGTCTTTGTCACGGATCCATGCAGCGGTGTGCAGGGATAGTCCTGGTGATGGGCCACCGGCGTAGTCTCCCCAGTTCCCGCGCCGTGCTGCCATGAAGCCGGTGCGGATGATCAGTGCGTCGCCGGGCCGGATTTCGAGGTTTTTCGCCGCAAGGTATTCGTCGAGATCGTCCGTGGTGATGGCGTATCCGGGCTCGAGGGTGTCCACGCCGCGGTATTCGGCCAGGTCGACGAACACCCCCCGAGTGATGATCTTGCCGGTGTAGTTCTGGACGCCGTTGCTGCGGCTGCCCGCTGTTCCGGCGTCACCGGCCCAGTGCCCGTTGTACATCTGGCCGCGCCAGAAGAAGTGGCATAGTGCGTCCCATTGGGTGCCGGATTGGGTCGGCATGACCAGGACGTCGTCGTAGCAGCCGGCGGTGGGTTGCCCGGTGGATTCGCGCCACTGGGCCAGGGTGTTGGTTTCCACGCGTTGTTGTTCGCCGACGAGGTATCCCGGTCCCGACGTAAGTTGGTACAGATGGGGATTGGCCCTGCCGAGGTAGCCGGTCTGCGGGCCGTGCTCGTCGTAGGGCATGGTCAGCGAGATGGTCTTGCCGACCTTCACCAGTGCTGCGGCTTCGCGGATTTTGTCGGGGGTGATGAGGTTGACGATGCCCAACTGGTCGTCTGGGCCCCAACGGCCCCAGTTGGAGCACCGCTGGATGTAGTCCTCCAACACCGCAAGGTCGTCGGTCATCTACAGTCGCTCCTTCTTGATGTAGGCGTCGGCGGCGGCCCAGTCGATGGGTCCGTCATCCAGCGGCACCCGCAGCGATTTGAGAAACGCCGCGCATAGCATGTAGGTGCCGGCCAGTAAGGTGATCTCGGCGACTTCGTTGTCGGGGAAGTGCTTTCGCAGCGCGTCGAGGGCCTCTTGGTCGGCCCCGACATTCGTGACGAGTGAGTCGACATACGTGACCAGCGTTGTCAGCGCTGCATCGTCGAACTCCTGCTGCTGCGGATTGATCAGGTCCGCCAGCAGCTCCTGGCTGGTCCCGGTCCGCAGGGCTTCCGACTTGTGTTGAACCAGTTGGTATTCGCAATCGGCGACCGCGCCGACCCGCACGATCACCTGCTCGCGGACCTTCGGCGTGATCTTGGCGTTACGAAAGCCCAACGCGTATCTCCAATACGGCACGGTCAGCCCCTGGGTGTGCAGCGTCATTCGGGTCAAGTTGATGGGGAAGAGCTCGTATTGGGCCTCTTTCTCGGCGTCGAGCTCTGGGTATGGGAAAACTGTCATCGCACGTCTCCTTATGCGCTCAGCTTGTGGTGTCTGCTGGTTAGGACCTGAGGGTGTCGTCGAGCCAGTCGAATATGCGCTGATGGAACAGTGTCAGCGCTCCCTGGTGGCAATGCTCGCCGGCGCCCTCGGCAGCAGTAAACGCCGCAAAGGTCTTCGGGCAGTGCAGTGCCCCGTAAAGCATGGCGGGCTGCCCCCGGAAGAACTGGTCGTCTTCTGCCTCGCAAACCAATGTGGGACAGGCGATCTGATCCGCGACGTGGGTGAGGTCATACTTGCTGAACTCGTCGAACAGCTCTTGACCGGTGGCGATTCCCAACGTCCACAAGGCGTTCGATATTGCCCACCGCTGCGAAGTAGGCGCCTCGGCCCGGTGGGCGATCAAATCATCCAGCGCTGCAAGCTCTTGCGTCGAGCCCAGCTCGTTTGCCTGCCGTACAGGCAAGGCGAGCGACATGCTGAATACGCCGTCATAGGCGATACACGCGGCGATCCGGTGTTCGAGGGCCGCCGCGCGAGGCGCCAAGTAGCCACCCATGCTCATGCCCAGCAGTGCGATGCGTTCGGGGTCGACCCCGCGAAGGTTGAGGGCGACGTCCACCACTGGGGTGACCACGGCCTCCCAGTCGTGGCGGAATAGCAATTTGTGGTGCCTCAACGCCGTGCCCTGCCCGGGGCCTTCGAAGATCAGGCAGTTCCACCCGTGGCGCCGCGCGGCCTCGCCCACGGCGAAGAACATTTCTTCGACCGTCGAGTCAAAACCCCCGTGCGCGAGCAAAGTGGGCCCGGGTTCGTCCCCGCTGACGTTGAGGTAGTAGCCCTCCAGTTCGATTCCCTCGTAAGGAATGCGCACCCGGGCCCACCGACTCTGGATTTCGGGTGCGGCCCTGAACGTCTCGATCGCGCGTGCGGAGGTGTCCGCCACGCGCGGATCGTTCCATGGGTCATCGCGAAGGAAGAACTCAGCAGTCCGGTAGTAGTTGGACGCTCGCAGGTAGGCGCTACTGGCACTGACCGCGTGCCCGTTGGCAGCGCACACATCGGCGATGCCGGCTATCCGGTCGGCCAGGGCACGCCATTCCCGATACCACGACTCCGTGTCGCCGGGCGTGATGCGTTCTGCGGTGGTGATGACCTCGCCGGTATCGGCTCCGCCGTATGCCGTGTATCCGACCGCGCGCAACGTCTCAAACGAGAACGATTCGTCGGTGTCGAAGATGAATCGCACGTCCACCCTCCTTCCAGTTATAGCAACCCAGCGTTGCTATAAGCTACGATGATACAGACAGGTCGTTAAAGCAACTCCCGGAGGCGATTAGTGTCAAATCGGCAGGTTGTTCAGGGTGTGCGGACCGGCGGTCGCAGCGCGCGGGTTCGTGAGGCGATACTGACGGCCGCCTTCGGCGAGCTGATCGACAACGGGTACGCAGCGCTGAGCATGGAGGCGGTGGCCTCCCGCGCGGGCGTTAATAAGACCACCATCTACCGACGATGGCCAACGCTCGACGACCTTCTGGTAGATGCGCTCATGGAGTGGTCACACGACGCCTTCCCGGACCACAACACCGGCAGCATCGAAACGGACCTGCTGGCGCTCGGCAGGCAACTGGCCAAGGTACTGAATGGGGGCGTCGGGCGCCAGATTGTCGCGTTGGTCCTCACGGCTGGCCTCCGATCCGCTCAGCTCCGCGAAACAACCCGACGCTACTTCGACCACCAGGCCGAGCGGGCAATCCCTGTCGTCGCCCGAGCGATCGATCGGGGTGAGCTGCCGGCAAACTGCGACGCCAACGCATTATTGACCACCTTCCGGGCACCGCTCTTCTATCGCATGGTCACCACAGGTGACCCCATCGACGAGGACCTCATCGCACACTCTGTGCGCATCACCCTGACGGCGGCGCGTGCCGGATCGTTGTCGAGCTGATCTGTGATGTGTCCAAAGACCAAGCAAATCCGACTAAGTCGGCATCAACACCGGAAGGTGAGTCCATTGGAAGTCAATGAGCTGTCAGCAGATCCGCGCACGGGCGTGCCCCGTCGATCGGCGTTCGGATGCGAGACCAGCCGGCGCGTCCTGCGAGGGGTGCCACGATGATCGAACACGGCGGTGTGCCCCGGGCCGCGGAATGGATCGCCGAAAACGACACGCTGGTCAGCCGGCGGGGGCATCGCATCGCATTCCGACGACGCGGGGCCGGGCCCACAGTGATGCTGCTGCATGGATTTCCGACCTGGTCTTACGACTACGCCGAAGTGGCTAGCGATCTTGCTCGGGACCATGATGTGATCACGCTCGATTTCCTGGGCTACGGCGCGTCGGACAAGCCAAACCCCTACGAGTACTCGGTGGCCGAATCAGCCGACATCGTCGAGGATCTCGCCGCGCATCTCGGCGTGAAGTCGACACGGTTGCTGATCCACGACTACGGCGGAATCGTCGGCCAAGAACTCGTCGACCGAGCCAACAAGGGCCAGCTCAGCTTTGCGATCGACAGCATCTTCATGTTGAACTGCGGCATTGTGTACAGCGCATATCGCCCAACACGCCAGCAGAAGTTGCTGATTATGCCGGTCGTCGGCAAGCTGCTGGCCAGCCGTGTCAGCGCCGCGAGGGTCCGCTCCGCGCTCGACGCGGTTCGCGGATCGAGGCTCACCGACACTGAGTTCGACGACCTTTGGCTAGGTATGACGCGGCAAAACGGGCACAAGCTGTGGCATTTGCTCATCAAGTACAACGCCGAGCGGGCGATTCATCATCGTCGGTGGGAGGCGGCGCTAGCCAGTTGGGATGGCCCATTGCATCTCGCGTGGGGCCTGGACGACCCGGTATCGGGCCGCCACGTCCTTCAGCAGGCCGTCAAGGTCCTGCCTCAAGCCACGGTGACTGAGCTTGCGGGTGTGGGTCACTTCCCTCCGTCCGAAGCGCCACAGGCCGTCGCCGCAGCCGTGCGAATGCGCCGGTGACGTCCGAGAGGCACCGCGCCGTTCTGCAGGTCGCGCTCGATATCAGCTGATGCCGTTGTGACAGAACGACGTAGCGACCGACCTGATCACCGGGGCCCTTGGTGATGCGTTCGGCTCGTCGAACCGGTGCGGTCAGGCGGCGCGGGACATGATCTGCTCACGGCGCTTCGGCGCCGAACCAGAGGAATGGTTACCCGCTTCGACCGGCCGACCAGGTACCGAGGTGGTGCAGGCGGCCAGTATCGCTGCGACGCCGAACAATGCCGGGGCCGCCCGGCAGTTGCGCCGCTGAGCCATCCCTCGGTAAGTCATCCTTTCTCAACCGTATCGCGGGTAGGTTTTCTGTCATGCGGAAGAAGGCGCGGCAGGCGGACGCCGCATCGGCCGGGAAAGCCACGTCCGACAACTATTTCGGTGCGGTCGACGTGCTGATCGACGAGAGCCTGGATCGTGCCAAGCGGACCGCCAGGGAACACCCGTGAGTGCCCCGCGGATTCGCGTCTCGCATCTGGGCGGGTCGCCGGAACTGCCGCCGTTGGTCGTCGGCCCGTCGTTGGGCACCTCCATTGCCGGCTTGTGGTCTGGTGTGGCACGTCGGCTGACCGACATCTATCACGTCATCGGCTGGGATCTTCCCGGCCACGGCGTCAGCCCGAGGCCGAGGGACGCCTTCACCATCGACGACCTCGCCGCCAGCGTCATCAAAGTCGTGGAAGACAAGATCGGCATACGGCCGTTCACCTATGCCGGCGTCTCGGTTGCCGGCGCTGTCGGACTTCAGCTGCTGCTGGGGCATCCTGAACGCATCGTGTCGGCCGCGCTGATCTGCACGGCGGCCCGAATCGGTGACCCGGACGACTGGCAGTCGCGGGCCAAAGTCGTTCGCAGCGCGGGCACTGGCGAAGTCGTGGCACTGTCGATTCGGCGGTGGTTCGCCCCCGGCTTCTTCGAGCGAGATCCCGCATCGGCCCGGGCCTTGCTCGATACGCTGCGCCAGGTTGACGACGACGGCTATGCGCGCACCTGTGAGGCGCTCGCCGAGTTCGACGCCCGTCATCGGCTCGGCGAAATCGACACCCCGATCGTCGCTGTCGCGGGTGCCAACGACATTGCGACGCCGCCTGATTCGCTGCGGTACATCGCCAGCAACGTGACCCGCGGGCGGTTCGTCGAGGTGGCACACGCCGCCCACCTCGCGCCGGCTGAGCAGCCCGACCGAATCGCCGACGTATTGGCAAAGCTGCGGAGATTGGGAGCCAGATGAGCGAAGAGGCCGCGTCGACATGAGCGTCGCGCCAGCGGTTGCTGTCGCGGTTGTCTTCGTCTGGCTGGGCATGGTGCTGGCCATCTCGTTTCTCGAAGCACCGCTGAAGTTCCGCGCTCCCGACGTCACACTGCAGATCGGCCTCGGCATCGGCCGTTTGGTCTTTCGCGCGCTCAACGTCGTCGAGGTGGTTCTGGCCATCGTCATCCTGGTGACCACCCTCGCAAGCCCGCCGTCAGCGGCTACGGCGGCGGCGTTGGCGGTCGCGTTCGCCGCGTTGGCGGTGCAGATCGGGGCGGTGCGGCCCCAATTGAATCGCCGCACGGAACAGGTGCTCGCCGGCCTGGATGCGCCGCGCTCCCGAAGCCATTACATCTACATCGGTCTCGAGGCGATCAAGGCACTCGCATTGGCAGTGGGCGGGATTCTTCTACTATCCAGTTGAGGCAACCTCGACCGAAGGACGCATCGATGGAATCGATTTCGCTAACCAGCCTGGCCGACGAAAAGCTGGCCGAAGCAAGGCAGGCACACAGCGGGCGGGCCGCACACACATTGCATGGCGGGCACGCCCACGAACTGCGGCAGACCCTGATGGCGTTGCTGGCCGGACACGAGCTCTCCGAACACGACAGCCCCGGACAGGCGTCGCTGCAGGTCCTGAAAGGACATGTGCACCTCACCGCCGGTGAAGACATGTGGGACGGAAAGACCGGCGACTACGTTGTCATTCCGCCGCAGCGGCATTCGCTGCAGGCGGTCGACGATTCGGTGATCCTGCTGACCGTCTTCAAGAGCCTTCCCTCGGCGTAATCACATGCTGTCGACGCCGTGGTCCCTGCGGATGGGCTTGCGGGCGCCAATCGTCAACGCTCCCATGGGTGGTGTTGCCGGTGGGCGACTTGCCGCCGCGGTGACCGCAGCCGGTGGACTCGGCATGGTGGGCATGGGCACTGCCGGGTCGACGTCGTCGCTGCATGCCGAATTGCCGCACTTGCATGGGACGTTCGGAATTGGCCTGGTGGACTGGGTGATTCGCAAAGAGCCGGCGCTGTTCGACGCCGCACTGGCCGCGCAGCCCGTTCTTGTCTCCGTCAGCTTCGGCACTGACTTGTCATGGGTGCATCGCGTTCACGACGCTGGGATCGCGGCCGCCACAAAGGTTTACAACAGTGTCGAAGCTCAGCTGGCCCAAGAAGCCGGGATCGATCTGCTGGTGGCCCGCGGCTCCGAAGGTGGCGGCCACGGGGATGCGACGATCGGCACCCTCCCGCTGCTCGACGCCGTCTTGGACGTCGTATCGGTGCCGGTGCTGGCAGCCGGCGCCAGCGGCGCGTGGTTAGGCACTGTCCTGTCGGCCAGCCCGGAGGCGCTGACGAGCGACGCGTCCCGCCGCGCATTGGTTGCGGCCCGCGAGACCGACACCGCCAGCACCCGGGTCTTCGACATCGTTCGTGGACTGCCGTGGTCGAAGCGATTCCCGTCGCGGGTGCTGCGCAACGACTTCGTCGCGCGCTGGAGCGGTCATGAGGACGCGCTGGCCGACAACTCCGATGCCCAGGGCGAACTCGCCGCGGCGATCGCCGCGGACGATCGCCGAACCGCCCCGGTGGACGCGGGTCAAGGTGTTGCGATGGTCACCGGCGTCGCACCGGTGGGCCAGGTCATCGAGCGGCTCTGCGCGGGGGCGGAGAAGCTGCTTGCCGGATGCGGTTAGCGGTCACACCGCGCGGACGTAGCGTTTGGCGATCACGCGCTGAGCCAGCGACGTGAACGGGCCGCCGGCTTTGCTCCACCAGGTCGCCGGCCGGGAGAACGCCGAGACTTCGGCGAACACCGCGGCGGTGACCGGGTCGCGGCGCACCACGAATCGTTCCTCACCGGACTCAGGGTGACCGGGCAGGGTGCCGTAGGCGAAACCCCGGACATCCGGTTCGTCGATGACGTACACCACGCGGCAGGGTGCTTTCAGGAAACCCATTTTGACCACCACCACCGCGCCGACAGTGACCACGTCGCTGCTGGCCTCCACGCGTAACCCGGCGCCGCGCTGCATACCCCAGTGCATCACCGCATCAGCTGCTCCCTCGAAACGCTGGTGACCCGCCCCGACCTGGGAGACAAAGCCGAGGTGGCGATATCCCGGCGGCGGCGGGCCGGCGGTCGCACCGACTTCTGGATAGGTCAGCGGCAGGCTACCGATCGTGTACAAGTCCACTCGCTCAGCTTGCCATGGGCGTCACAGCACGCATGTCGGTGCGGCGTACGGTCGTAAGCGTGACCGCCAACACCGCACAACCAGCTCAGGCATCCGGAACTCTCACCCTCGGCGGCGAGCTGACGGTTAGCCGTCTCGGTTTCGGCGCAATGCGCTTGACCGGCAAGGGCGTCTGGGGTCCGCCGGCCGACCGCGACGAATGCGTCCGGGTACTGCGTCGCGCCGTCGAACTCGGCGTCAACTTCATCGACACCGCCGACTCGTACGGCCCCTACATTTCCGAAGACATCATCCACGAGGCGCTATATCCCTATGACGGCCTTGTCATCGCGACCAAGGCCGGCCTACTGCGCACCGGGCCGGACGTGTGGATTCCGCTGGGCAATCCGAGTTACCTGCGCCAGGAATGCGAGATGAGCCTGCGGCGCCTGGGCGTCGAGACCATCGACCTGTTTCAGCTGCACCGCATCGACGCCAACTTCCCGCTGGACGACCAGGTCGGTGAACTCGTCACGCTGCAGAACGAAGGCAAGATCCGTCATATCGGGCTGTCCGAGATCAACGTCGATCAGCTCACCGTCGCCCAGCAGATCACGCCGATCATGTCGGTGCAGAACATGTACAACCTGGCCGCTCGCACCGCCGAACCGCTGCTGGATGCCGCGACCAGCCAGGGCATCGCCTTCATCCCGTGGTTCCCGCTGGCCGCCGGACCGCTGGCCGCCCCCGACGGCCCACTGCAGAAGGTTGCGGCCGGTCACCACGCGACGCCCTCGCAGCTGGCGCTGGCGTGGCTGTTGAAGCGATCCCCGGTGATGCTGCCGATTCCCGGCACCTCCAGTGTGGCCCACTTGGAGCAGAACGTCGCCGCCGCTGAGATCACGCTGAGCGACGACGAATTCGAGGCGCTGGCCGCCGCAGGCGCGGCCCAGGGCAACTAGCAGGGCAGCTAGCCGGCCTCGAGATCGACGCCAGCGCGCCGACTTCGCCGAAAAGTCGCTCTGGCGTCGATTTCGACGCATGGCACAGTGTTCTGGTGGCCGGCGAACATGCGCGACACCCGGGCGGCGGATTCAATCCGCCCGAACCGACGACCAGGGGCGGGCCCGACTACGGCCGGTTCATCGAGGCGGTGCGTGCGCTGCAGGATCATGCTCGGGCGGTCGACGCACCCGACGAGGTGATCAGCGAGGCGGCCGACCTGATCGAGAAGGTGTCCGGCCTGCTTGCCCCGTTCGACGTCGACGAGTGGACGACGCCGTCGGGCCGCCGAATGGATCTGCCGAACCGCGGCAACATCCTGCCGATGCCGATGAAGGTGCGCAGAACAGACGACGGCCGGATCGAAGGCTGGGCTCGCTTCCGGCGGTTTCACCTGGGACGCAACGGCGCCGTTCACGGCGGCGCGCTCGGGCTGCTGTTCGACTCCATTCTGGGTATGACGTCGGGGGTGATCACCGGCGGCCCACGCCAGCGCACGGCATACCTGCACATCAACTACCGCCAGATCGTCCCTATCGACAAGGAACTGCAGGTCGATGCGGGCGTTGATCGGGTTGAGGGACGCAAGATCTTTGTGTCGGGCCGGTTGAGCGACGGCGACACCGTGCTGACCGATGGTGAGGCGCTGTTCGTGCTCCTCAAACCCGGCCAGCCCTAAGGCATGGACCGTCGGCTTAAGAGCATCGAGGCCGCCCCCGATAGCATGGTCGGGTCCCTTTGAACACCCGAAAACCATGGAGACCGCGTCGATGACTGCCCCCGCACGCCCCGCCCCAGCAGCCCCGATCCGGGTGCCTGCCGGGACGACCGCCGCCGCGGCGGTGCGCGACGCGGGTCTGCCCGGCCGCGGCGCCCCCGATGCGGTCGTGGTGGTGCGCGACGTCGACGGCAAGCTGCGCGACTTGAGCTGGGCTCCCGCACACGAAGTTGAGGTCACGCCGGTCGCGGCGAACACCGACGACGGGCGCAGCGTCATCCGGCACTCGGCCGCGCATGTGTTGGCCCAAGCCGTGCAAGACCTGTTCCCGCACGCCAAGCTGGGGATCGGGCCGCCGATCACCGATGGTTTCTACTACGACTTCGACGTGGCGGATCCGTTTACGCCTGAGGACTTGGAGAAGCTGGAAAAGCGGATGCGCCAGATCGTCAAGGACGGACAGCTGTTCGACCGGCGGGTCTACGGGTCCAAGGAGCAGGCGCGCGAGGAGCTGGCCAACGAGCCGTACAAGCTCGAACTCGTGGACGACAAGTCCGGCGACCCCGACGTGATGGAGGTCGGCGGTGACGAGCTCACCGCCTACGACAACCTCAATCCCCGTACCCGGGAACGAGTCTGGGGTGATTTATGCCGCGGACCGCACATCCCGACCACCAAGCACATCCCGGCGTTCAAGCTGACCAGAAGCTCGGCCGCCTACTGGCGAGGCGACCAGAAAAACGCCAGCCTGCAGCGCATCTACGGCACCGCCTGGGAGTCGCAGGAGGCGCTCGACCGCCATCTGCAGCTGCTCGAGGAAGCCCAGCGTCGCGACCACCGCAAACTGGGCGTCGAGCTGGACTTGTTCAGTTTTCCCGACGAAATCGGTTCTGGGCTAGCGGTTTTCCATCCCAAGGGCGGCATCGTGCGCAGGGAGCTTGAGGAGTACTCGCGGCAGAAGCACATCGAGGCCGGGTACGAATTCGTCAACACCCCGCACATCACCAAGGCGCAACTGTTCCAGACGTCGGGCCACTTGGACTGGTACGCCGACGGCATGTTCCCGCCGATGCACCTCGATGCCGAGCTCAACGACGACGGAACTGTGCGCAAGCCGGGGCAGGATTACTACCTCAAGCCGATGAACTGCCCGATGCACACGCTGATCTTCCGGTCGCGGGGACGGTCGTATCGCGAGCTTCCTTTGCGGCTCTTCGAGTTCGGCACCGTCTACCGCTATGAGAAATCCGGTGTGGTGCACGGGCTGACGCGGGCGCGCGGGTTCACCATGGACGATTCGCACATCTTCTGCACCCGCGAGCAGCTGCACGACGAACTGGCATCGCTGTTGCGGTTCGTGCTCGACTTGCTGGCCGACTACGGATTGGAGGACTTCTATCTGGAGCTGTCCACCAAGGACCCGGAGAAGTTCGTCGGCTCTGATGCGATGTGGGAGGAAGCCACCGACTCGCTGGCCGAAGTCGCGACGGAATCCGGTCTCGAACTCGTGCCCGATCCCGGCGGCGCGGCCTTTTACGGCCCGAAGATCTCCGTGCAGGCCCGCGACGCGCTGGGCCGCAGCTGGCAGATGTCGACCATTCAGGTCGATTTCAACTTCCCGGAGCGTTTCGAACTGGAATACACCGCCGCCGACGGTTCGCGCCAGCGGCCGGTAATGATCCACCGTGCGCTGTTCGGATCGATCGAGCGGTTTTTCGGTATCCTCACCGAGCACTATGCGGGCGCGTTTCCGGCCTGGCTGGCGCCGCTGCAGGTGGTCGGCATCCCGGTTGCGGACGAGCACGCGGCCTACCTGGAAGACGTTGCCGCACAGCTGAAGTCGCACGGCGTGCGCGTCGAGGTGGATTCCAGCGACGATCGCATGGCCAAGAAGATCGTCCATCACACCAACCAAAAGGTGCCGTTCATGTTGTTGGCCGGTGACCGTGACGTGCAGGCCGGTGCGGTGAGTTTCCGGTTCGGCGACCGCACCCAGATCAACGGAGTTCCTCGCGACGAAGCGGTAGCCGCCGTTGTCCAGTGGATTGCCGACCGCGAAAACTCAGTTCCCACTGCTGATTTGGTCAAGGTGAGCAGTCGTGGCTGATGACGACTCGATCATCGACAGGGGAGTCGGCGACTCCGACCACCTGCAGCGGTTGTGGACGCCCTATCGAATGAGCTACCTGGCCGAGGCGCCATTGCGGCGCGAAAAGTCCTCGGGAGACCAGCCGTTCAGCGAGATCCCGCAATTGTCCGACGAGGACGGTCTCGTGGTCGCCCGCGGTGAACTCGTCTACGCCGTGCTCAACCTGTACCCGTACAACCCCGGACATCTGATGGTGGTGCCGTATCGGCGGGTATCCGAGCTGGAAGATCTCACCGACAAGGAGACCGCCGAGCTGATGGCCTTCACGCAGAAGGCGATTCGCGTCATCAAGAACGTGTCTCGACCACACGGCTTCAACGTCGGCTTGAATCTGGGGGAGTCGGCGGGCGGTTCGCTGGCCGAACATCTGCATGTGCATGTGGTGCCGCGATGGGGTGGCGACGCCAACTTCATCACGATCATCGGCGACTCCAAGGTCATCCCGCAATTGCTGCGCGACACCCGTCGTCTGCTGGCCACCGAGTGGGAAAAGCAGCGGTGAATAAGCTATGAGCAAGTTACTGTCGCGTGAGGGCGTCGCGCGGGTCACCACACCGGTGGCCCGGGCGTTCCTGCATGCCGGCTTCACCGCGGACAGCGTCACCATCATCGCCACCGCTGCCGCGGTGCTGGCCGCGCTGACGCTGTTTCCGACCGGCCGGCTTTTCGCCGGCGCGTTGGTCATCACTTTCTTCGTTCTGTTCGACTTGGTCGACGGGGCGATGGCACGGGAAAGCGGCGGCGGCAGCCGATTCGGTGCCGTGCTGGATGCCACCTGCGACCGCATCAGCGACGGCGCGGTGTTCTGCGGGCTGGCGTGGTGGGCGGCGTTCGGCCTGCACAGCCCGTCGTTGGTGGTTGCGACGTTGATCTGTCTGGTCACCTCGCAGGTCATCTCCTACATCAAGGCCCGCGCCGAAGCCAGCGGGCTGCGCGGTGACGGCGGCTTCATCGAACGGCCGGAACGGTTGATCATCGTGCTCGTCGGGGCGGGATTGTCCGACCTGCCGGTGTTCCCGTTGTCGTGGGCGCTGCCGGTGGCGATGTGGCTGCTGGCCGCGGCCAGCATGGTCACCTGTGCTCAGCGGTTGCACACCGTGCGGCATTCGCCCGGTGCGGGCGACCCGATGCCCCCGGCCGGCGAGCAGGGGAAGAGCGAGCCGTGATCTCTGTCCCGGGGGGCTTTAAACTGCCTGGGGTCAGCGGCCTTTCGCTGGGTGGCCGGGTGACCGACTGGGGTTATGCGGCCGGGTGGATGATGGTGCGCGCCATGCCGGAATTCGCCGCGCGCAACGTTTTCGACGCCGGAGCGCTCTATGCGTCCCGCAACGGGGGACCCGCCCAGCTGCGCAAGAATCTGGCGCGCGTCATCGGTGTTCCGCCGAAAGAAGTGCCCGGCAGCCTGATGCGGGCGTCGCTGGCGTCCTATGCCCGCTACTGGCGCGAGGCGTTCCGGTTGCCGACGATGGATCACCACGCGCTGGGCCAGGAACTCGCGAAAACGGTTGTGGGCGACGAACATCTCGACGCGGCGCTGGCGGAGGGCCGCGGTGCGGTGATGGCGTTGCCGCACAGCGGCAACTGGGATATGGCCGGGGTGTGGCTGACCCAGACTTACGGCAGGTTCACCACCGTGGCCGAGCGGCTCAAACCCGATTCGCTGTACCGGCGGTTCATCGACTATCGGGATAGCCTGGGCTTCGAGGTGATCCCATTGTCCGGCGGCGAGCAGCCACCCTTCCAGCTGCTCAGCGAACGACTGCGGGATAACAAGGCGGTGTGTCTGATGGCCGAGCGGGACCTTTCTCGCATCGGGGTCCAGGTGGATTTCTTCGGCGAACCGACCAGGATGCCGGCCGGTTCGGCGAAACTGGCGATCAAAACCGGGGCAGCGCTGCTGCCGGTGCACTGCTGGTACGAGGGCGACACGACCCGAATCGAGATCTACCCGCCGCTGGATTGCGCCAGCGGCGACGTCGGGGTCATCACCCAGGCGCTGGCCGACGTCTTTGCCCGCAACATTGCCGAGTATCCCGCCGACTGGCATATGCTGCAGCCGCAGTGGCTGGCAGATCTGTCCGACGAGCGACGGGCCCGATTGGCGGGAGCTTGATGCGAATCGGCATGGTGTGTCCGTACTCGTTCGATGTCCCGGGCGGGGTGCAGTCGCATGTGTTGCAGCTCGCCGAGGTGATGCGCGCCCGCGGTCAGAACGTCAGCGTGCTGGCGCCCTCGTCGCCGCATGTGGCGCTGCCCGAGTACGTCGTCTCCGCGGGCAGGGCGGTCCCGATTCCCTACAACGGTTCGGTGGCGCGGCTGCAATTCAGCCCGGCCGTACACGGCAAGGTCAGGCGCTGGCTGGCCGACGGTGACTTCGACGTGCTGCATCTGCATGAGCCGAATGCGCCGAGCCTGTCGATGTGGGCGCTGCGGGTGGCCGAGGGGCCGATCGTGGCGACCTTTCACACCTCGACCACCAAATCGCTGACGCTGACGGTGTTCCAGGGGGTGCTGCGGCCCTGGCACGAGAAGATTGTCGGCCGCATCGCGGTGTCCGACCTGGCCAGGCGCTGGCAGATGGAAGCGCTGGGATCGGATGCGGTCGAGATTCCCAACGGAGTCGACGTCGCCTCGTTCGCCTCGGCGCCGCTGCTGGCCGGGTATCCCCGGCCCGGTAAGACGGTGCTGTTCTTGGGCCGCTACGACGAACCCCGCAAGGGCATGGCCGTTCTGATCGACGCGCTGCCCGGTCTGGTCGAGCACTTTCCGGGTGTGCAGGTGCTGGTCGTGGGCCGCGGTGACCAAGACGAATTACGCAGCAAGGCAGGCGGATTGGCGGGCCACCTGCGTTTCCTGGGCCAAGTGGACGACGCCGCCAAGGCGTCGGCGCTGCGCAGCGCCGACGTCTACTGTGCACCGCACACCGGCGGGGAGAGCTTCGGCATCGTGCTGGTCGAGGCGATGGCCGCCGGTACTCCGGTGGTCGCCAGCGATCTGCACGCATTCCGGCGGGTGCTGCGTGATGGCGATGCGGGCCGACTGGTGCCGGTCGAGGACGGCGCTGCGCTGGCGGCCGGCCTGGTCGCGGTGTTGGAAAACGATCAGTTGGCCAAACGCTATGTCGCGGCAGGCGCCGATGCGGTGCGCCGCTACGACTGGTCGGTGGTGGCCAACCAGATCATGCAGGTCTATGAGACGGTCGCCGGGTCCGGCGCCAAGGTCCAGGTGGCGAGCTGATGTCCGGGGCGATCGTGCTGGTCATCACGGTGGCCGCGCTGTTTGCGGCACTGGTGGTCTTCGGCGCCTGGGGGTATCAGACGGCCAATCGGCTGGACCGGCTGCACGTGCGCTACGACCTGTCCTGGCAGGCCCTTGACAGCGCGCTGGCCCGGCGCGCGGTGGTGGCCCGCGCTGTCGCGGCGAACGCCTACGGCGGTGCCCCGGAAGCCAACTCGGAAGCCAAGCAGTTGGCGGCGCTGGCCGACGCCGCCGAACGCGCCCCCCGGCAGGCGCGGGAGGCCTGCGAAAACAAGCTCTCGGCCGCGCTGGCGATGGTCGATCCGGAGTCGGTGCCGGCCGGGCTGATCGCCGAGTTGGCCGACGCCGAAGCGCGGGTGCTGCTGGCCCGCCGATTCCACAACGACGCGGTGCGGGACACCCTGGCGCTGCGCGAGAGGCGCCTGGTTCGGTTGCTGCGGCTGGGTGGAACAGCGGCGCTGCCAAGCTATTTCGAAATCGCCGAGCGGTCGCAGGCGCTGCGCCACGGCGATCACCCCGCGGCGGACCGGCGCACCTCGGCGCGGGTGGTGTTGCTCGACGAAACCGGCGCGGTGCTGCTGTTGTGCGGATCTGACCCGGCAGCGTCCGTCGGCCCGGAAAACTCAGCGCCGCGGTGGTGGTTCACCGTGGGCGGCCAGGCCGGCGACGGTGAGACGCTGGCCCAGGCCGCGGCCCGTGAGCTGGCCGAAGAAACCGGTTTGCGTGTCGATCCCGCTGACATGATCGGCCCGATCTGGCGACGCGATGCGGTGTTCGACTTCAACGGCTCGGCGATCGACAGCGAGGAGTTCTTCTTCGTCCACCGGACTCGACGGTTCGAACCGTCCACCGCCGGGCGGACCGAATTGGAGGACCGCTACATCCACGGCCACCGCTGGTGTGACACCGCCGACATCGCCGAACTGGTGGCGACCGGCGAGACGGTGTACCCGTTGCAGCTCTCCGAACTGCTCGCCGAGGCGATCGCGCTGGCCGGGGCTCCCGACCGGGCTCGCCAGCTGCAGTCCATCCGGTGAGGTGGGGTAGCAGCCCCGACCGACGGCGGGAAATACCGTTTGGTGATCACCACTAGAATCGGTTGACACCAGCTAAAAGGAGATCACCAGTGGATAGCGCGGCGCACAACGGCACCGGGCGAACCGGAACGGCGCGGGTCAAGCGTGGGATGGCCGAGATGCTCAAGGGCGGCGTCATCATGGACGTCGTCACGCCGGAACAGGCCCGCATCGCCGAAGGCGCCGGCGCCGTCGCGGTGATGGCGTTGGAGCGGGTGCCCGCCGATATTCGGGCCCAGGGCGGCGTCTCGCGGATGAGCGACCCGGACATGATCGAGGGCATCATCTCCGCGGTTACCATCCCGGTGATGGCCAAGGCCCGCATCGGGCATTTCGTCGAAGCGCAGATCCTGCAGAGCCTGGGCGTGGACTACATCGATGAATCCGAAGTGCTCACCCCGGCCGACTACACCCACCACATCGACAAGTGGAAGTTCACCGTGCCGTTCGTCTGCGGCGCAACCAATCTGGGTGAGGCCCTGCGGCGCATCAACGAGGGCGCGGCGATGATCCGCTCCAAAGGCGAAGCCGGCACCGGCGACGTCTCCAACGCGACCACGCACATGCGGGCCATCGGCGGTGAGATCCGCCGGCTGACGTCGTTGTCCGACGACGAGTTATACGTCGCGGCAAAGGAACTCGCGGCGCCCTACGATCTCGTGGTAGAGGTGGCACGGGCCGGTAAGTTGCCGGTTACGCTGTTCACCGCCGGTGGTATCGCGACCCCGGCCGACGCCGCGATGATGATGCAGCTCGGCGCCGAGGGGGTCTTCGTGGGCTCAGGCATCTTCAAGTCCGGGGACCCCGCCGAGCGCGCCGCCGCGATCGTCAAGGCCACCACCTTTTACGACGACCCCGATGTGCTGGCGCGGGTGTCGCGGGGGCTCGGCGAGCCGATGGTCGGCATCAATGTGGAGGAGATCGCCACGCCGCATCGCCTGGCCCAACGCGGCTGGTAAGAACGTTTCGTGTCGATCGAGAAGATCCTTGATCTCGAGCAACTCGAGGTCAACATCTACCGCGGTAGCGTATTCAGCCCGGAATCGGGTTACTTTCAGCGCACCTTCGGCGGTCATGTGGCCGGCCAGGCGCTGGTGTCGGCGGTGCGCACCGTCGAACCCGACGATTTGGTTCACTCGCTGCACGGATATTTCATCCGACCCGGAGATGCCAAGGCGCCCACCGTCTTTATCGTCGAGCGGTTGCGGGATGGCGGCTCGTTCTGTACCAGGCGGGTCAACGCCATTCAGCACGGCCAGACGATCTTTTCCATGTCGGCCTCTTTCCAGGCCGATCAGGAGGGCATCCACCACCAGGACGTGATGCCCTCAGCGCCGCCACCGGACGATCTGCCGGGACTGAAGTCGATGAAGGTGTTCGACGACGCCGGGTTCAAGCAGTTTGAGGAGTGGGACATCCGCATCGTGCCGCGAGACCAGCTGCAGCTGCTGCCGGGGAAGGCTTCGCAGCAGCAGGTGTGGTTTCGGCACCGCGATCCGCTGCCCGACGACCCGGTGCTGCATATCTGCGCACTGGCTTACATGAGTGATCTCACCCTGCTGGGATCGGCGCAGGTCACCCACCTCGATGAGCGTTCGCATCTGCAGGTGGCGTCGCTGGATCACGCGATGTGGTTCATGCGGGTGTTCCGGGCCGACGAGTGGTTGCTCTACGACCAGTCCTCGCCGTCGGCCTGCGGCGGCCGCGCGCTGTGCCAGGGCAAGATCTTCAATCAGTACGGCGAGATGGTCGCCGCCGTCATGCAGGAGGGCCTGACCCGCTTCGCGCGCGGATACCGGCCGACCGAACAGTGAGCGGCCCACGGGTCGGCGTCTTAGCGCTGCAGGGCGACACCCGCGAACACCTGGCGGCGCTGCGCGACGCGGGAGCCGATTCGGTGAGTGTCCGACGCCGTGAGGAACTCGACGCCGTCGACGCGCTGGTCATCCCCGGCGGCGAGTCCACCACGATGAGCCATCTGCTGCGCGAGCTTGACCTGCTGCAGCCGCTGCGTGACCGGCTGGCCGACGGGTTCCCGGCCTATGGGGCCTGCGCCGGCATGATCTTGCTGGCCAGCGAGATCCTGGACGCAGGTGTAGGAGGTCGCGAAGCCGTCCCGCTGCGCGGCATCGATATGACCGTGCGGCGCAACGCTTTTGGACGTCAGGTCGACTCGTTCGAAGGCGATGTCGAGTTCAGCGGCTTCGATAAGCCCGTGCGTGGGGTGTTCATCCGCGCGCCGTGGGTGGAGCGGGTCGGCGACGGCGTGCAGGTGCTGGCCCGTGCCGCCGGGCACGCGGTCGCGGTCCGCCAGGGTCGGGTGCTTGCCACGGCATTTCACCCGGAGATGACCGGCGACCGTCGTATCCACCGCTTGTTCGTCGACATCGTCCGCGGTCGGGAGTGACGCGGGTCAGCCGGCGGCGGGCAGCGCCCATCGAATGCCGCCGACCAAGGCGCGTCCGATTGTGCGCACGACCGTGAGCTCGACCGGTGGAAAGTAGGGCAGCAGCAACGGCATGCGCGCCCATACGGGCAGCATCGCCACCGCCGTGGCGGCCAGCGCGCCATAGGGCGCGCGTGCCGCCAATGGCAGCGGCGGCGTCAGCAGAAGGAATCGGGCAGCATCGCGCGCCTCGGGTGTGCTGCGCAACTCCGGTCGGAACGCGTTAATCCGTTGCGTCAACTCACGTTGGGTGCGCGGCGGGTTGACCACGCCGAGCCTGGCGGCGATTTCCGCCATGTCTCCGACGTATCCGTCGCGACCATCCTGGTCCAGCGGAGCCGCGCCGTAGAGGTGATGGGCGCGCAGGAAGCTGTCGGCTTCGGCGACGTGAACCCATTCCAGCAGGTGCGGATCGGTG
The DNA here is from genome assembly GCF_052143115.1 of Mycobacterium sp. Taxonomy (GTDB): domain Bacteria; phylum Actinomycetota; class Actinomycetes; order Mycobacteriales; family Mycobacteriaceae; genus Mycobacterium. The sequence goes on along the minus strand of NZ_JBKQTQ010000115.1, from coordinate 13,641 downwards.
GCCTGATACCGCCTGCCGTCGGCGGCGATCCCCTGCACCCGCCGGTGGATACCCCGGACCCGATCAACGGCGCGCTGCGCGTCGCCCGCCGCTCCGTAGGTCGTCACGGCCAAAAAGGCGCTGGTTCGTTGCAACCGGCCCCACGGGTCGCCCCGGTAGTTGGAGTGTTCAGCCACGCCGGCCATCGCCAGCGGGTGCAAAGACTGCAGCAGCAATGCCCGCAACCCGCCGACGAACATCGAGGCGTCGGCGTGCACCCGGCGGATCGGGCGGTCGTCGGCGAACCACCGCGGTCCCGGAGTCCGGCGGATGCGTGCACGTTCGGTCGGACCGTCGGGGCCGGCGATCATTTCGAACAGGCTGCTGCCCAGCGCGTCGCGGACCGCCTGCAGGGGGCTTTGCGCCGTCACCTTTTCAACGGTAGTGCAGCGTTTGAAGTGAGGCGTTGCGGTGTAACAGATACCCACCATTCCGGCACAGAAAGGTCAACGATGAAGCGAACTGTAGCCACCGCGATCGCGATCGCCGCGCTGTTGCTCAGCGGTTGCTCTGCCTCACAGATCCTCAACACGGGTGGCGACACCAAGTGCAAGGACTTCACGACGCAGGACGAGAAGAAGCAAGACCAAGAGATCAGCAAGATGCTCAAGGACAAGAGTGGCGCTGAACCCAGCAACCTGGAGATCACGGCGACGCGTGTGTCAGCGGCGGCTTACTGCCAAACGATCGGCAAACCCGACAGCAAGATCTCTGAGGCGCCGCACGGCTGACCGGACGGTGGACACCACTGCCACGTTCGACAAACCGGTGCATTCGTGGCGCGACATACCCGGCTGGTTTCAGTGGCGCCGCCATCAAGAGGAAGCCGCCGCGCATTTCCCCGACGGCAGTTGCTTTGTCGAGGTGGGGTGTTATCTCGGGCGCAGCATCTGTTCGTTGGGTGAGGTGGTGCGCAGTACGCATGCCACCCGAATCATCGGTGTCGACACCGGTCGGGGGAGCGGGTCGGAGGGCCGCGGTGACAGCGACGCGCACGCACCCGCGGTTGCCCACGGCGGCGGAACGTTCGCGGGGCTGTTGCACCGCAACATCATCGGCTGCGGCCTCGCTGACACGATTCAACTTGTGATCAGCGACTCGGTCGGCGCTGCTGGTCTATTCGCGGATGACTCGCTGGCCTGGGTGCACATCGACGCGCGCCACGACTACGCGAGCGTCGCCGCCGATATCAAGGCGTGGGCGCCGAAGGTACGGCCCGAAGGCTGGTTGTCCGGGGACGACTATCACGCCGAGTGGTGGCCCGGGGTAGTAAGAGCGGTCAGCGACACATTGCCTGACGCGGGCCCGTTGTGGTCAACCCAGTGGCGGTGGATCAAACCGTGATCGCCACATCTGTCACTCGAGTCACCGCGAGGCCGGCGGACGTCTTCTGCCCGCCTCTGCGCGAATTCGCGTCGGGGCGCGACCGTTTTCGCTCAGATGCGGGCACAGCCGTATACCCGGCCCTTTTGTGACTCCTGGGGAATCTGAGGCGGCGGTGTGGCGGCCGGTCAATCGGTATCCGGCGTCAACGTAGACTCGTTGCGCAAACTTTGAGAGCGACAGAAGAGGTAGTACACCGATGAGCGGCCATTCCAAATGGGCCACCACCAAGCACAAGAAGGCCGTCGTCGACGCGCGTCGCGGCAAGATGTTCGCCCGGCTGATCAAGAACGTCGAGGTCGCGGCCCGTGTCGGTGGCGGTGACCCCGGGGGCAACCCGACGCTGTATGACGCGATCCAGAAGGCCAAGAAGAGCTCGGTGCCCAACGACAACATCGAGCGGGCCCGTCGGCGGGGCGCAGGCGAGGAAGCCGGCGGTGCTGAATATCAGACCATCACCTACGAGGGTTACGCGCCCAATGGCGTGGCGGTATTGATCGAGTGCCTGACCGACAATCGCAACCGTGCCGCCAGCGAGGTGCGGGTGGCGATGACGCGCAATGGCGGCACTATGGCCGACCCGGGATCGGTGGCCTATCTGTTCGCTCGCAAGGGCGTGGTGACCCTGGAGAAGGACGGCCTGACCGAGGACGACGTGCTGACCGCCGTGCTGGAGGCCGGCGCCGAGGACGTCAACGACCTCGGCGAAAGCTTCGAAGTGATCGCCGAGCCGACTGATTTGGTGGCAGTGCGGACCGCGTTGCAGGACGCCGGGATTGACTACGAGTCCGCCGAGGCCGGCTTTCAGCCGTCGGTGAGCGTGCCGGTCGATGTCGAGGGCGCCCGCAAGGTGTTCAAGCTCGTCGACGCGCTGGAGGACAGCGACGACGTCCAGAACGTGTGGACCAACGTCGACGTGTCCGACGAGGTGCTGGCGGCGCTCGACGACGAGTGAGTCAGCCAGGGTTAGTCATAGCCGTGGCGCATGTCCTCGACCACCCGCGGGTGTTCCAGAGTCGAGGGCTCGAGCGTGCGGGTTCGCACGTCGGCGGGGAACACCGTGGCGGCGTCGAGCACCGACTGGTTGAGAAAGCGTAGCGGCGCCGCGTTGGGCGGCATCGTGGGTCGCGGTGGCGTGTGACTGCGCCGCGCTAGCGCAAACCCCCAGTCGCCGAAGGTGGGGACATAGACGTGGTATGGCGTGACCGCGTAGCCGGCGGCCTCGATCGTGGACACCGTGCGCCAGAACGCGATTGGGGTCGAATAGGGGCTGCCAGCCTGAACCACCATCAGCCCGCCGGATGCCAGCGCACGGGAAACCAGCGTATAGAACTCGGTCGAATACAGCCGGCCCAGCACGGGCGTATCCGGGTCGGGAAGATCGACGATGACCGCGTCGAACGACCCGGAGTGCGGGCCGCGCAGCCAGGTCATCGCATCATCGGTAACGACGTCGACGCGCGGATTGTCCAGCGAGCCGCCGTTTGCGGAACGCATTGTGGTGCGGGCTAATTCGATGACGGCCGGGTCGAGCTCCACTTGCACGATCTTCTCGACGCCGGGCTGCCGCAGCAGTTCGCGGGCAGCCAGGCCATCGCCGCCGCCCAATACCAGCACCGACCGGGCTCCCGCGCCGAGCGCGGGATAGACCAGGCTTTCGGTGTAGCGGTATTCGTCGCGGCTAGAGAACTGCAAACCGCCGTCGAGGTAGAGGCGCATGTCGTTGCCACGACGGGTCACCACGATCTGCTGATACGCCGACTGCCGGTAGGCGATGATCAGGTCGGCGTAAAGCCGCTGGCGGCTGGTCGTCTCGACATCCTGCGCGCGCACCAGCAGCGTGGCCAGCAGCGCCAGCGCTGCGGCCAGCGCGCCCAGCGCCGTCATCAGCTGCCGAGCGCTAACCACTTGTCGCAGCAGGAAAATCGAGACGATCGCGGCGGCGACTAGGTTGATGATGCCGGTGGCGGCCGCGCCGCGGATCATCCCCAGCTGCGGCAGCAGCACGAACGGCCAAACCAGCCCGCCGATCAGCGCGCCCAGGTAGTCGGCGGCGGTGAGGTTGGCCAGTGTCCGGCCGGTGTCGGTGGCTGGGTCTTCGGAGGCGGTTCGCCTCTGCTGCAGCAGCGTCATCAGCAGCGGTACCTCGGCGCCGACTAGTCCGCCGATCAGCGCAGTGCCCATCGCGAGCACTAGCAAGGATCCGCCGATGAACGAGAACATCACGTACAGCGCCGCCGCGGACAATCCACCGATGATGCCCAGCAGCGCTTCGACGACGATGAAGGTGATCGCTGCCCGCCCCAGCAGCGGCTTGACCAGCAGGGCGCCCCCGCCCAGCGCGGCGATGTAGCCGGCGACGATCAGCGACGTGGCGACGATGCCGCCCCCGTTGAGGCTCGTCGACAACGTCAGCAGCGCAAGTTCGTAGATGATGCCGCACGCCGCGCATGCCGCGACCGCGGCCAGCAGCACTGCCCGCCAGCGCCCGGAAGACTCGGTGGACGATGTCATGACACCGCGGCGGCGGTCACCCCTCCCACGGCCAGCAGCATCACGGCCGTGGCGAACGCCGCCGGATGTAACTCCGGCTCGTCGACGTGTTCATGGAAGTCGCCCGGTATCACAAGGTGCAGTGTCAGCAGCGCGATCCCTTGCAGGACAACGCCGATGAGCCCGTACACCGCCACGCCCACCAGCCCCTGACCCAGCTGGCTGTAGCTGTTGGCGATCGCGGTGATGATGACGGTGGCCAGCGCGATGTACATCGCGCAGGCCAGTACGACCGCGTTGGGGCGGCGATCGACGAACACCATCTGGCGCAGCTTCCCCGGGGTGAGCACGTCGACCATGATGAAGCCGAGGACCAGGACGGCCATGCCGACCAGGAAGTACAAGACGGTGGCGACCAATCCTTTGAGGACTGGATTGAGGTCGATCGTTCCCAACTCGACGGCCAGGTACATGATTATCTCCCTTGTTTATGTGTCCGCTGAGGTGTCATTTGGTCCCGCCTGGGCCGCCGGAGGTGCCTCCGGCGCCGCCCGATGGAGCTCCCGGGTAAAAGCCGGGACCGAGAAAGATGAACGCGCCGTGGCTGTATCCGGCGGCCAAGTCCTCGACTCGAACGCTGCACGAGTGTGGGCCGTCCGCGCCGACCGACACGATTGCGTCGTCGTAGCGCAGGTACTGGGTGCCCGCGCTGGAGGCACGCGCCGCCGGGCTCTGATAGCCGGCCAGGGTGTCGGCCACCGTGGCGGGCGATCCATCGCACAGATACCGCGCCCCGTCTGCGTCATGGGAGTATTCGCGGTAGTGGGAAGCAATAAACGACCGGATATCCTTGTGCTGCAGCGTTATTCCGAATATCAGGCTGGTAAACGACGTGAGGGCCAGCACAATGGCCATGACGAATAGACGGTTGCGGGTCATGGGTGCCACCGGCTGGCGGTATAGACGACGGTGCCGCCGGAGACCGCCGGATACAGATGCCATGTCTGCCAGCGCCAGCCGGCGCCGTCGGCCTCGGCGGCGAGCGCGGTCAGCGCGGCGTCATCGCCGGGGAAAGTCCCGCCGAGCCAACCGGTTTCACGCGCGCAACGTTCGCGCAGGCTCTGCGCGAGTCGGCGGAAAGTCGGCTCGTCGTGGATGTCGGTGCGGGATTCGAGGTGGTAGCCGGGTGCGTCGGTGTGTTGGGGCAGCTCGCCGCCGAGGTCGCACGAGACCTGTTCGGAAAAGAGACAGTTGGCGTGCTCGACGGTGATGACGTGCGACGCGCCGAGGACTCCGAGCACAAGCGCGCCGCCGTCGGGGTGGGGCAGTCCGTAGCTGGCCAGCGGGCGAGGGGCGGGCGCGTTGAGCGCCAGTCCAAGTCCCGCTCCGCTGACATCGGCCGGGGATACGGCCAGCTGATGGAGCGGCACCGCCGTGGCCTACGCGGTGGCCGGCGGCGCAGGGTAGACGGTGAGCTCGCCGGTCACCACGGACTTGCCGGTGGAAACCTCCCACGGCATGTCCGGCGCCCAGCGCTCGAAAGCAAGCAGCGTGGTTTCGTCGGCGTTGGCGTAGTCGACGAAGTCCATGTCGCCGCCTGCCGGCAATCCCGTGGTGCCCTCGGTGGTGTATCCGGCATGACCACGTTCCGACTCCCGGTAGGTCACACCGTCGACCACGTGCTCGCCGCCGGGCTGCAGCTGAAGATCTTTGCGGCTGACCCACATCGCCAGCTTGAGCCGGCCGTCGTCGTCTTCGACGCCGAACCAGACCGGCAGTTCGCCGCCTTCCAGCAGGTGCTCCCACCACACGAACGGGCCCTCGCGGTAGGTGACCGAGCCGCGGACCACGTAGTCGATGCCGCCGTGACTGACGATCGCGCCGGGACCGAGTTGCCGCGGCCCGAATTGAGGCGCCGCCGCGGCGAACGCGAGTGGATCCTGGCGAGCGCCCCGCGGTTGTTTAGGACGCCGCAGCGCGGCGACAAAGACGACGACAGCCGCGATGAAGAGCACGGCGGCGAGCACCAGCAGTGCTGTCCCCATGCGCGACCCTTCCGCATGACCGCACCGCGGTTGATCAATAGTGCGGTTCAAAGTAACAGCTTTTGCCGCGGCTGGGCGTGGTACAGCTATCTCGATCGGCCGGCACGGCCACCGCGTGTCCTACCTACCGCAGTCGGTCCCGAAGGTTAGGGTTATTGAACAGGCGTTCGCAATTTGTGACCCTTCGCGCCTGGCGCTGGTGCGCCTGCACCCAGCCGCAGCCGACCGCTGGACAAACCCGATTTCGCGGCGACGCGGTGACACCGCGTGTCGTACCGGCCGCTGTCGGTGCGGCCCGCTAAGGTTTATCGAACAGACGTTCGGCAGGTGGGAGGCGCGGATGCGGGTGATGGGCGTCGATCCCGGGTTGACTCGTTGCGGCCTGTCGGTGGTGGAGAGCCGCGGCGGCCGGCAGATCATCGCGCTGGACGTCGACGTGGTCCGCACGCCGGCCGACGAGCCGGTGCCGCGCCGTCTGCTGGCGATCAGCGACGCCATCGAGCATTGGCTGGACACCCATCATCCCGATGTCATCGCCATCGAGCGGGTGTTCTCCCAGCAGAACGTGTCGACGGTGATGGGCACCGCGCAGGCCGGTGGTGTGATCGCGGTGGCGGCGGCCAGACGCGACATCGACGTGCACTTCCATACCCCCAGCGAGGTCAAGGCCGCGGTCACCGGCAATGGCGGCGCCGACAAAGCACAGGTCACTGCTATGGTCACCAGAATCCTTGGGCTGCAAGCCAAACCGACACCCGCCGACGCCGCCGATGCGTTGGCGCTGGCGATCTGCCACTGCTGGCGGGCCCCTATGATCGCCCGGATGGCCGAGGCCGAGTCCAAGGTCGCCGAGCAGCGCAAGAAGTTCGCCGCGAAAGTGCGGGCCGCGACATGATCGCCTCGGTACGCGGCGAGGTGCTCGACGTCGCTCTCGACCATGTCGTCATCGAGGCGGCCGGCGTGGGCTACAAGCTGATGGCCACCCCGTCCACGCTGGCGACGCTGCGCCGCGGCAGCGAGGCCCGGCTGATCACCGCGATGATCGTCCGCGAAGACTCGATGACGCTGTACGGCTTTCCCGACGCCGACGCCCGCAACCTGTTCCTGACGTTGCTGGGGGTCTCCGGGGTCGGGCCCAAGATCGCGTTGGCCACCCTCGCGGTGTACGACGCGCACGCGCTGCGTCAGGCGCTCGCTGATGGCGACGTCACCGCGCTCACCCGGGTGCCGGGCATCGGCAAGCGCGGTGCCGAGCGGATGGTGCTCGAGTTGCGGGACAAGATCGGGCCGGTGGGCACCAGCGCCGTGGTGACGTTGGTCAACGGCCACGCCGTTCGCGGGCCGGTGATCGAAGCCCTTGTCGGACTTGGCTTTGCGGCCAAGCAGGCCGAAGAGGCCACCGACAAGGTGCTGGCCAATGAACCAGAGGCCACCACGTCGACGGCGCTGCGGTCGGCGTTGTCGCTGCTGGGGAAGACCAAGTGAGTCGATTCGACGAGGACGACGACGTCGAGGACCGGGAGGTGTCGGCCGCACTGACCGTCGGCGAAGGTGACGTCGACGCCAGCCTGCGGCCCCGCTCGCTGCGGGAGTTCATCGGCCAGCCGCGGGTGCGCGAACAGCTGCAGCTGGTCATCGAGGGCGCCAAAAACCGCGGCAGCACACCGGATCACATCCTGTTGTCCGGCCCTCCCGGACTGGGCAAGACGTCGCTGGCAATGATCATCGCCGCCGAGCTGGGCTCATCGCTGCGGGTGACATCGGGGCCGGCACTGGAACGCGCCGGCGACTTGGCGGCGATGCTGTCCAACCTCGTCGAGCATGACGTGCTGTTCATCGACGAGATCCACCGGATCGCCCGGCCCGCCGAGGAGATGCTCTATCTGGCGATGGAGGACTTCAGGGTCGACGTGGTCGTCGGCAAAGGTCCTGGGGCGGCGTCGATTCCGTTGGACGTGGCGCCGTTCACCCTGGTCGGCGCGACCACTCGGTCCGGTGCGCTGACCGGCCCGCTGCGCGACCGCTTCGGGTTCACCGCGCACATGGATTTCTACGAGCCGGCCGAGTTGGAGCGGGTGCTGGCCCGCTCCGCCGGCATTCTGGGCATCGAGCTGGGTGCTGAGGCCGGCGCGGAGATCGCCCGCCGCTCGCGGGGCACCCCGCGGATCGCCAACCGGTTGCTGCGCCGGGTCCGTGATTTCGCCGAGGTGCGCGCCGACGGCATCATCACCCGCGATGTCGCCAAGTCCGCGTTGGAGGTTTACGACGTCGACGAACTCGGCCTGGACCGGCTGGACCGGGCGGTGTTGTCCGCGCTGACCCGCAGCTTCGGCGGGGGTCCGGTGGGCGTGTCGACGCTGGCGGTGGCGGTCGGGGAGGAGGTCACTACGGTGGAGGAGGTGTGCGAGCCGTTTCTGGTGCGGGCCGGCATGATCGCGCGCACGCCGCGCGGCCGGGTCGCGACACCGCAGGCCTGGATCCACTTAGGGCTGGTGCCGCCGGCGAGGGCCGCTGGTTTGGGTCAACAGGGACTATTCGAGTAGGGGACATGATCACTGCTGGATTGGTACTCGCCGCGCTGGCCGCGTTGCTGCACGTCTACATCTTCACGATGGAATCGCTGACCTGGACCAGTCCGCGGACCCGCGCCGCGTTCGGCACGACGGCCGAGGAAGCCGAGACCACCAAGCTGCTCGCGTTCAACCAAGGCTTCTACAACCTCTTCCTGGCTATCGTCACCGGCGTTGGCATCACCGCGGTTGCGTTGGGACACAAGGGCGTTGGCGCAGCGTTGATTTTCGCCGGCGTCGGATCCATGGCCGCCGCGGCGGTGGTGCTGCTGGCGTCGGCACCGGACAAGGCGCGGGCCGCCCTGACCCAGGGCACGTTTCCGCTGATCGCTATCGTGTTGTTGGTGATCGGCCTGGTTACGCCGTAACAGGTCCCCGGCTTCATAAACCGCGGATCGTCCACCTCGACCGCGGCGTTCGGTCCGTGTTGGCCCGTTGGCGGGCCGGGGTTACATCGCCGGCGCATCTGGGTACTCAGCACGCGCTGGACACCCTGGTGTCCACTGTTTGAGGAGACTCGTAATGAATGACTCGCGGTCAGGTTTCGGCAGCCTGCATATGCCGCGCAGCCGTGGCGCTGTGAGCGGATTGCTGCTGATAATCCTTGGTGTATGGGGAGCGTTGATCCCCTTCATCGGGCCCTACTTCCATTTCGCTTACACCCCCGACCAACCGTGGGCGTGGAGCACCGCCCGCGCCTGGCTGGAGGTGTTCCCCGGCGCCACCACCGCGGTGGGCGGCTTTTTGCTGCTGATCTCGGGAAACCGCGCCACCGCGATGTTCGGCGGCTGGTTGGCCGTTATCGCCGGCGCGTGGTTTGTCGTCGGTCGCACCTTGGCATCGACATTGCGGCTCGGGGACGTCGGTCAGCCGATCGCCGCGACAGACGCCAAGCGGGCTGTGATCGAGATCGGCTACTTCTCCGGGTTGGGCGTACTGATCGTCTTTCTGGGTGGCGCGGTCTTGGCGCGGGTCTCGGTCCGCACGGCGCGTGACCTCGAATACGCGCTGTTAGCCGAAGAAGAGCAGGAGGCGGCGGACAGCTCGGGTGCTTTCGCGGCATCGGCAGCTCCAACCGAGGTGCTGGAACCCGCTGCACCGCAGTCGCACCGGCGCGAGGGCAAGGGTGGTCTGTTCCGCCGGCGACGCGCCAACGTGGCGGGCGACTGATTGACGTGGTCTTGACACCATGAGGCCGATCGCCATCGAATACGCGGCGATCGGCCTCAGCCTTAGCTGGTGACTAGAGCAGCCCGAGCAGCTGCAGGTCGGTGATGTACTTGACGATGATCGGCGCCGAGACATGCGGGATGTCTTTGTCCGGCCCGATCTTCGCTTCCTGCACCGCCGCACGGAACTGGTCGGTCGGAGCCATCGACCCGTTGATCGGCTTGTCCGGCCGCTGGTAGTTGTGCAGCAGCGGCAACAGTGAGTACTGACGTTGCCGCTCCGGCAGCGCCCGCAGCGTGGTCTCGAACCGCTCCAACCAGGTGGCGTAGTCGCCGACCCGCTGGATCGAGTACCCGGCGTCGACCAGCCAGTCGACGAATTCGTCGAGGCCGATCCCGTCGTCATGCGGGTTCATCACGTGATAGGTCTGGAACCCAGCCTCGTCCTCCAGCACCTCCGTGCCCAAGATCGAGATCGCCTCAGCGATGAACTCCACCGGAAGGCCGTCATAGTGCGCGGGCTGCCGGTGGCCGTCGCCGTCCAGCTCGTAGAACGAGCCGGGTGCGATGCCGGTGGCCGCCAGGCTGAGCATCAGCCGGGTGAACATGTCCGGCAGGTTCAGCTGGCCCGCATAGCTGGTGTCGGCCAGGATCATGTCGCAGCGGAACACCGCGACCGGCAGCCCGCACAGGTCATTGGCCTCGCGCAGAAGCACCTCGCCGGCCCACTTGCTGTTGCCGTAACCGTTGGCATAGCTGTCGTTGATCTGACGGGTGGCGCTGATCTCGCGGATGTCGGCGTCCTCGACGAAGCTCGACGGCTTGATCTGATCGCCCACGCCGATCGTCGACACATAGGTGTACGGCTTGATCTTGGTGGTCAGCGCAATCTTGATCAGCTCGGCGGTGCCCAGCGCGTTGGGGCCGAACAGCTCGCTGTACGGCAGCACGTGGTTGACCAGGGCCGCGGGGTCGACGATCAGGTCGACGGTGTCGGCGAGCCGCTGCCAGGTCTGCGGGTCCAGGCCGAGGTTGGCCTCGCCCTTGTCACCGGCGATGACCTCGAGGTGATCGGCCGCCAGCTGCTGGTAACGCTCGAGCAGCTTCGGGTCGCCGCTGTCGAAGGTCTTGTCGAGACGAGTCCTCGCATCTTCATCCGTCTTGGCCCGCACCAGGGCGATCACCTTGCCGTCGACGAAATCCATCCGCTCGAGCCACTCCAGCGCCAGGTAGCGACCGAGGAAGCCGGTGGCGCCGGTCAGCAACACCGTCCGCACCTCGCGGCTGGGCTGCGGCAGGTTAGGCGCGGCGGCCAGGGTGGCCTGGTCGATGAACTTGTCCAGAGTGAGGTCGGCAGCGTGCACCTCGACCGCGCTCTCCTTGTTCGAAAAGCCGTGCACCGCGGCGAAAGTCGGCCGCTTGGTACCCTGTCGCTCGCCCTCGATGTAGTCGGCGATGGCCTGCAGGTCGTTGGCCGGGCTGACGATCACTCCCACCGGCACGTCGACGTCGAAGATCTCGTGCAGCAGGTTGCCGAATGTCAACGCGGACAACGAATCTCCGCCCAGATCGGTGAAGTGGGCATCGGGCGTCAGATCGGATTTCGCGGCGCCCAGCATGGCGGCCGCGGCCCGGCTGACGGTCTGTGGCACCGGCGCGTCGGCGCCGCCGCGGCGCAGTTCGGACAACTCGTTGGCCTGGCCTTCGGTCAAGTCGGCGTAGAGCTGTTCCAGGCGCTCGCCGTAGTGCTGCTTCAGCTTCGGCCACGCCAGCTTGCGGATGCCGGTCAGCAGACCGTTCTCCAGGGTGAACGGCGTGGTCTCGATGATGAAGTCGCGCGGCACCTCGTAGGACTGTAGGCTGGCCTCTTTCGCGACGTTCTGCAGCGACTCGGCGATCCGCGCCTTGAGCGCGTCAACGCCGAAGCTTGCCAGGGCGTCCTCGGTGGGCACCACGACTGCCAGCAGGTAGGGTTGCGCGCTGTTGCCGTAGACGTAGATCTGGCGAACCAGCGGACTGTTGCCGAACACCGCCTCCAGCTTCGCCAGCGTGACGAACTCGCCCTGTGCCAGCTTCACGACGTTGTTGCGGCGGTCCACGTAGACCAGCCCGTTGGGAGCGACCTCTGCGAAGACGTCGCCGGTCCGGTAGTACCCGTCGGCGGCGAACACGTTGGCAGTGGTTTCGGCCCGCTTGTAGTAGCCGGGGAACATGTTCTCGGTCCGTAGCAGCAGTTCGCCGCGCGGATACGGCCGGTCGGTGGCGAAGTAGCCGAGGTCCGGAACGTCTACCAGCTTGTAGCCGACCACCGGCGGACTCTGAATTTCGCCGTCGAACAACACCATGCCGGCCTCGGTGGAGCCGTAGCCGTCCAGCAGATGCATGTCGAGCAACGACTCGACCCAGGTCCTCAACTCCGGAGAGGTCGGTGCCGAACCCGTCATCGCAAAGATGTAGCGCCCGCCGAGCAGCTCCTGGCGCAGCTCGACCAGCACCTGGGACTCGACGGCCTGACGGTCGGCGCCTTCGGCTGTCCGTCGGCCCACCTCACTCTGGTATTCAACGTACAACATCTCCCAGATGCGTGGCACGAAGTTCAATTCCGTGGGCCGCACCAAGCGCAGGTCCTCCAGCAGCGTCGACAGGTCGCTCTTGGCGGCGAAGTAGGCGGTGCCGCCGTTCCCGAGCGTGCCGTACAGGGTGCCGCGGCCCATGACGTGGCTCATCGGCATGAAGTTCAGGCTGATCGATGCTGCGCTGGGCCCAAACCAGTTCTTGGTCGAACGGTTCCACATCTTGGCGACGTTGCTCTGCGGGTACATCGCGCCTTTGGGCGCGCCGGTGCTGCCCGAGGTGTAGATCAGCAGCGCCAGCGGGTCGGCTGTGTTTTCTGCGTCTTGGGCGACGCGGGGCGCGGCCGGCAGCGCAGCGCCGTGCTCGCGGACCTCGTTCAGCGTCTCAATGTAAATGCCTGTTTCGTCCAGCCGCTCGTGGGCGGTTTGCAGGGCCGCGCGGTGGTCGTCGACCTCGGTGCGGTAGTCGAAGATGACGAGGCGTCCAGGCGTGTGGCCTGCGTCAGAACCGGCGAGGATCAGGTCGACCGCATCGGACACATAGTCGACGCTGGCGGCGACAACGCTGGGTTCGGTCTCGGTGATGATCGGGAGCAGCTGCGCGATCGCCGCGCTGGTCTGCAGCGGGACTGACACCGCGCCGATCAGGCCCAGGGCGATGTCGATGGTGGTGTAGTCGACGCTGGTGAAGCCGAGCACGCAGACCCGATCACCGGCTGCCACAGTGCCATCAGCGCCGTCAGTCAATGCGCGCGACACTACGTCGGCCCGGGCGGCGAGCTCGCCATAGCTGACGGTGTTGAACCAGGGGAGCAGCTTGGCCGACGTGCGGCCGGTCTGCGGGTCCTTGACCAGCTCGACGGCGCGTTGAGCCAGCGCCGGCCGGTCGGAGTAGCCCTCCAGCACCGCCTTGATGACCTGTGGGAGTCGCGACCCGGCGTCCTGGATGGCGGCGCTGACGGCCTCATCGGGCCGCGCGGCGGCGAACTGCGGGTCGTTGGCGGCCAACTCTTCGGTGCGACGTTCTAGGCGTTCTTGGGTGTCAATCGACATAACGAAACCTCGGAACTTGTTGAATCAGAAAATCTTTGACGACGCCACGCTGCGCCTAATGCGTACTACGTTAGCAAAGGTAACGATATTCCCAATTAGCGGGCATGACTACGTGAAATCGGCCACTGCCGGTCGCTAGTTGCGGGCCAGCCCTGCCACATCCGTCGCATCCGTACCTCGACGGTTGGCGCCGCGTTGACTCCGCGTTGACTCATCAAATATGCCCGCGTAGCTCCTTCGTTGCCTCATGTGTGAATGCCCGCGTACGGCGTGTCGTTGGGGGCCTGTGGGGTGGGGCTGGGCTACCGCCGGATGA
>NZ_JBKQTQ010000114.1:0-32082 GCF_052143115.1 Mycobacterium sp. | reverse complement strand
AAAAGCCCCCGCACGCCCGGCGTGTCGGGGGCTTTTGCGTCTGCTCGCCAGGGCGTGCGGGCTAGTTGATCAGCGGGTCGCGTGGCATGCCAAGTATCCGCTCGGCGATCTGATTGCGGGTCACCTCGGAGGTACCGCCGGCGATGGCCATGCCCCGGGCGCCCATGATCAAGCGGCCCGACAGCACGCCCGGCCCGTCGAGCACCGCGACCTCGGGCCCTACCAGCGCCGCCATGATCGCCGCGCCCTCGACCATGTGCTCGGCCAACTTCAGCTTGGTCACGTTGCCTTCTGGACCCGGGCCCGCTCCTTCGACGCTGCGCGCGAGGCGGCGCAAATTCAGCAGTCGCAGGGCATTCTCCTCAGCAAGGTACGCCCCTACCCGAATTCTCCCGCCCTCCAACCGATCCGGATGGTCCCAGACCAGCTGAACCAACTGCGCCGCCAACCCCTCGTAGAAAGATCCGCTGCCGCCGATGCTGACCCGCTCGTTGCCCAGCGTTGCCCTCGCGACCGTCCAGCCCGAATTGGGCGGCCCGACGACATCCTCGTCGGGCACAAACAAGTCGCTGAAGAACACCTCATTGAAGTCCGAGCCACCGGTGATCTGCCGCAGCGGGCGAACCTCGACCTCGGGCGCCTTCATGTCGACGATCACCGTGGTGATGCCGGCGTGCTTGGGCACCTCCGGGTCGGTGCGTACGGTGGCCAGGCCGCGGGCGCAGTAGTGGGCCCCACTGGTCCACACCTTCTGCCCGTTGACCTTCCAGCCGCCATCCACCCGGGTGGCCCGGGTCTTGATGGACGCCGCGTCCGAACCGGCGTCGGGCTCGGAGAACAGCTGGCACCAGATCTCGTCTTTACGGAGCGCCTTCTCGACGAATCGTTCTATCTGCCAAGGCGTTCCGTGCTGGATCAAGGTCAGGATCACCCAGCTGGTGATGCCATAGTCGGGACGCTTGATGCCCGCCGCACGGAATTCCTCTTCGATGACCAACTGTTCGACCGCGTCCGCGGCGCGACCCCAAGGCTTGGGCCAGTGCGGCATCACATAGCCCGTTTCGATCAGCTTGTCGCGCTGCGCGTGCTTGTCCAGTGCGGCGATCTCGGCGGCGTCGGCACGAATTCTGGTGCGCAACTCCTCGGCCTCTGGCGGCAGGTCCAGGCTGTTCTCCCGAGCGGCACCGGCGGCCGTGCGCTCGAACACGTCGCGGGCCGGCGCGTCACCGCCGAACAGTGCCGTGGTCACCAACGCTCGGCGCAGATGCAAATGCGCATCGTGCTCCCAGGTGAAACCGATACCGCCATGCACCTGGATGTTCAGTTCCGCATTGCGCGCGTACGCCGGAAAGGCCAGCGCTGCCGCCGAAGCGGCCGCCAGCCGAAACTGGTCCTCATCCTCGGATGCCGCGCGGGAGGCGTCCCATACCGCTGCGATCGCCGACTCGACGCCGACCAACATGTTCGCGCAGTGATGCTTAACCGCCTGGAACGTGGCGATGGTGCGGCCAAACTGCTGGCGCACCTTGGCATAGTCGACGGCGGCTTCGACGCAGTCGGCCGCCCCACCGACTGCTTCGGCGGCCAGCAGCGTTCGGGCGCGGGCCTGCGCCGATTCCCGCGCTCCCGGCAGGATGTCGTCGGCGGAGACACTCACCTTCTGGAGTCGGACCCGGCCGGAGCGCCGAGTCGGATCCAAATTCTCAGGGACCTCGACCGAGACTCCGGCACGCTCGCGTTCCACCACCAGCACGTCGTCACCCGCTGCGATCAACAGCATGTCGCCCAGGCCCGCACCTAACACCAGTCCGGCCTCGCCGTCGGCCACGCCATCGTTGAGTCCTACGTGGCCTTCCAGACCGATGCCAGCAGTGACGGTTCCGTCGATCAGCCCCGGGAGCAGCCGCGACTTTTGCTCGGCGGTGCCGTCTTTGGCGATCACCGCCGACGCGATGACGGTCGGCACGAACGGGCCCGGCGCCACCGCACGGCCGAGTTCGTCGATGACGACCACGAGCTCGGGCAGCCCGTAGCCCGAGCCGCCGTATTCCTCGTCGATGTGCAAGCCGAGCCAGCCCAGTTCGACGATGCCCTGCCAGAACGGAGGTCGGGCCTCCTCGGGCGCGTCGAGCAGGGACCTCGCCGCCGAACGCGCCTTCTGCGACGTCAGGAAGCCGCGGGCGACCTCGGCGAGTTCGCGATGGTCATCAGTCAGTGCGATACCCATTCGAGGGCCTTCCTCTTAGAAGCAATAGGCCGGTCGGAAAGAGTGTACTTAAATGCGGTTGCCTCCCAACCGGGTGGTCGGCCCAAACGACGACCATCGCATCACTTAGGCGCGAAACGCTGTCCGGCGTCCAGCCGTAGGCACTGGCCGTTCAGCATCGGGTTGTCCACGATGGCCGCCACGAGTTTGGCGTACTCCTCCGGGCGGCCCAGCCGCTTGGGGAACGCCGCGTCCTTGGTCAGCGCGGTGGCGTACTCGTCCGGAATGCCCTTGGTCAACCCGGTGGCGAACAAGCTTGGCGCGATGGCTAATACGCGGATGCCCAGCGATCCGAGATCGCGTGCCATGGTCAGGCACATGCCGGCGATGCCCGCTTTGGCCGCGGTGTAGGCGACCTGACCGATCTGGCCCTCGAATGCCGCGATCGACGCGGTGTTGATGATGACGCCGCGCTCCTCGTCCTCCGGCTCGTTGCGGCTCATGTGGTCTGCCGCCAGCCGGCTGATGTTGAACGTGGCGATGAGATTGAGGTCGATCACCGACTGGAAGGACTCGAGATCGTGCGGACCGGACTTCGACATCGTCCGCTTGGCGATGCCACCGCCGGCCGTCGTCACCGTGACGTGCAGGCCGCCGAGACTGTCGACCGCGGACTGCAGGGTCTCCTCGGTACCGGCGAAATCGGTGACGTCCACCGGATAGAAGGAGCCACCGATGCCGGCGGCGACGTCCTTGCCGTCCGAACCTTCGCGATCCAGCACCGCGACACTCGCCCCGCGGGCGGCCAGTAGTTCGGCGCTGGCGCGGCCCATGCCCGAGGCGCCGCCGATGACGACCACCTTCTTGCCGTTGATCTCCATTCAAACCTCCTTGACAGGTTTCGATTGCCCGGCTTCTCCTCATCGCGCTGCGCGCTCTGCATCGTCGCCGGGCGTTTCGATTGCCCGGCTTCTCCTCATCGCGCTGCGCGCTCTGCATCGTCGCCGGGCGTAGCTGCACGTTATCGCGGCCGTGCGTGACGTTGTCGGCCAGGCGTGTGAAGGTGGGCTGTGCTGCTGATCGACGTGGCGACGACCTCGGCCGAAGTGGGTGGCTCCGCTTCGCGGCTGGCCAAAGTCGCGCGGATCGCCGACTTGCTCAGCCGGGCCGCAACCGATCCCATGCTGGTCGCGATCATCGTGTCGTGGCTTTCCGGGGAGCTGCCGCAACGCCAAATCGGTATCGGCTGGGCGGCTTTGCGGTCTCTACCGTCCCCCGCGGCGCAGCCGAGCCTGACCGTAACCGGCGTCGACGCCACCTTCTCGACGATCGGCGCCGTCTCGGGCAAGGGCTCGCAGGCGCGACGCGCCGAGCTTGTTGCCGGATTGTTCGCGTCCGCAACAGAGGTCGAGCAGACGTTTCTGCGACGGCTGCTCACCGGTGAGCTGCGCCAGGGCGCGCTGGCCGGCGTGATGGCCGATGCGGTCGCCGCCGCCGCGCAGATCCCCGCCACGGCCGTGCGGCGCGCGGCGATGCTGGGCGGACACCTGCCCGCGGTCGCCGCCGCGGGCCTTACCGGCGGCACAGTGGCACTGGACGCCTTCACCCTGCGGGTGGGCCGACCTGTCGGCCCGATGCTGGCGCAGACCGCGGCAAGCGTCACCGAGGCGCTCGAAAAACTGGGCGGCACAGCAGCGTTCGAGGCAAAGCTGGATGGCGCACGGGTGCAGGTGCACCGGGCGGGTAATCAGGTGACGGTCTACACCCGAAGCCTCGACGACGTCACCGCCCGGCTGCCCGAGGTGGTCGAGGCGACGCTGGCGCTACCGGTCACCGACTTGATCGCCGACGGGGAGGCGATCGCGTTGCGCCCAGACGGCCGGCCGCAGCCCTTCCAGGTCACCGGATCGCGATTCGGCCGATCCGTCGATGTCCCGGCCGCCCGCGCGAGCCAGCCGCTGTCGGTGTTCTTCTTCGACATCCTGCACTGCGACGGGGTCGACCTCCTCGACGCAGCCGCCAGCGAGCGGATGGTGGTGCTCGACCAGATCACGTCCGCGCAGCACCGGGTCGATCGGCTGGTCACCTCGGATCCGGCCGCCGCGGCCGATTTCCTGGAGGCGACGCTGGCCGCGCGCCACGAGGGCGTGATGGCCAAGTCGTTGACCGCGCGCTACGAGGCGGGCCGCCGCGGCGCCGGCTGGCTCAAGGTCAAACCGGTCCACACCCTCGACCTGGTGGTGCTGGCCGTCGAGTGGGGCTCGGGCCGGCGTCGGGGGAAGCTGTCCAATATTCATCTGGGCGCTCGTGACCCGGCCAGCGGTGGCTACGTGATGCTGGGTAAGACGTTCAAGGGGATGACCGACGCGATGCTGGACTGGCAAACCACACGGTTTACCGAACTGGCCGTCGGTGGAACCGATAGCTATGTCGTGCAGCTGCGACCCGAGCAAGTGGTCGAGGTGGCGTTCGACGGGGTTCAGCAGTCGTCGCGCTACCCCGGCGGTTTGGCGCTGCGGTTCGCCCGGGTGCTGCGCTACCGGGACGACAAGGGTCCGGACCAGGCCGACACCATCCACACCGTGCGCGCCCTCCATCAGAGCTGAACCAGCGGTTGCGCGACCGTGAACGTCGCGACGCGACACGCCGATGGAGACATGGGCATGTTCACAGGCGCGTAGGGTCCCGGCCGTGGAAGGGCACAACGGGCACGTCAGCTACATCCACGCCGACGCTGACCTGCCGCCCGTCGCAATCATCGACCGCTCACCGATCAGTACCCGCCACAAGATCATCTTCGGGGCTATCGCGCTGCTCGGTGCAGTGGCCTGGGCGGTCATCGCCTTCGTCCGCGGTGAGACGGTCAACGCGGTCTGGTTTGTCGTCGCGGCGATCTGCACCTACGTCATCGGGTACCGCTTCTATGCGCGGCTCATCGAGACAAAAATCGTCCAGCCGCGCGACGACCAGGCCACCCCAGCGGAAATCTTCGAAAACGGCACTGACTATGTGCCCACCGACCGGCGGGTGCTCTTCGGTCATCACTTCGCCGCCATCGCGGGGGCGGGGCCGTTGGTCGGCCCGGTTCTCGCCACCCAGATGGGCTATCTGCCCAGTGCGATCTGGATCATCGTCGGTGCGGTGCTCGGTGGCTGCGTGCAGGACTACTTGGTGTTGTGGATCTCCACCCGGCGACGCGGCCGTACCCTCGGCCAGATTGCCCGCGACGAGCTCGGCGCCATCGGCGGGGCGGCCGCCCTCATCGGAATCTTCATCATCATGGTGATCATCATCGCCGTGCTGGCACTGGTGGTGGTGCGGGCGCTGCAGCAAAGCCCGTGGGGTGTGTTCTCGATCGCGATGACCATCCCGATCGCGATTTTCATGGGCTGCTACTTGCGGTTCATCCGCCCTGGCCGGATATCCGAGGTGTCGCTGATCGGATGCGTGCTGCTGCTGCTCGCGGTCGCCAGCGGAAACTGGGTTGCCGAAACTGGTTGGGGTGCAGTGTGGTTTAACTTCTCACCGGTTACCTTGTCGTGGTTCGTCATCGTCTACGGATTCGTGGCGTCGGTGCTGCCGGTCTGGTTGCTGCTCGCACCGCGCGACTACCTGTCGACGTTCATGAAGGTCGGCACCATCGTCCTGCTGGCCGTCGGCATCCTGATCGCCCACCCGGCCATGGAGGCGCCGGCGATTTCGCGTTTCGCCAGCCGCGGCAATGGCCCGGTATTCGCCGGCTCGCTGTTCCCGTTCCTGTTCATCACCATCGCGTGCGGGGCGCTGTCGGGGTTTCACGCGTTGATCTCGTCCGGGACGACGCCGAAGCTGCTCGAGAAGGAAAGCCAGATGCGGCTGATCGGCTACGGTGGCATGCTCACCGAGTCGTTCGTCGCCGTCATGGCATTAATCACCGCGTCGATCCTCAACCAGCACATGTACTTCGCCCTCAACGCGCCGGTCGCCAAGACCGGCGCGACGACAACCACGGCCGCGCACTACGTCAACGGCTTGGGGTTGTCCGGTACGCCGGTCACCGGAGAACAGATTCGCGCCGCCGCCGCCGGCGTCGGCGAGCAGTCGATCGTGTCACGCACCGGAGGCGCCCCGACCCTGGCATTCGGGATGTCGCAGGTGCTCCATCAAGTGTTCGGCGGGACGGGCCTCAAGGCGTTCTGGTATCACTTCGCGATTATGTTCGAGGCCTTATTCATCCTGACCACCGTCGATGCCGGCCCCCGGGTCGCGCGTTTCATGCTCTCCGATGCGCTGGGCAATCTGGGCGGTCCGCTGGCCAAACTGCGTAATCCGAGCTGGCGTCCGGGCGCGTGGGGCTGCAGCCTGGCCGTTGCCGCGTCGTGGGGCAGCATGCTGCTGATCGGCACGACCGATCCGCTCGGCGGCATCAACTCGCTTTTCCCGCTGTTCGGTATTGCCAACCAGCTGCTGGCCGGTATCGCATTGACGGTGATCACCGTCGTCGTCATCAAGAAAGGTCTGCTGAAGTGGGCGTGGATACCCGGCATTCCGCTGGTATGGGGGCTTGCTGTCACGTTGACGGCGTCGTGGCAGAAGGTCTTCTCGTCAGATCCCAACCTGGGCTATTGGACTCAACATTCTCAGTACGCCGCTGCCAAGGCATCCGGTAAGACCGCGTTCGGCTCGGCGAAGACGCCCGATCAGCTGAGCGACGTGATCAGAAACTCCTTTATCCAGGGCACGCTGTCGATCATCTTTGCCAGCGTCGTAGTAATAGTGCTCGCAGCCGCAATTATCGTGACGTACAGGGCAATTCGTGGCTCCGGCAAGCCGCTGACCGAAGACGACCCGGTGCCGTCAAGGATGTTCGCACCCTCCGGCATGATCCCCACTGTGGTGGAACGGGAGGTGCAAAGACGATGGGACGCGCTGCGCGTGACGCCGTTGGGGTGATCCGGTTGCGCCGTATCGCCCGCGGAATCTCGTGGTACTGGGGCACCGTGATGGGCGACACCCACTACCGGCGCTACCTCGACTACCGCCGACGGACGCACCCGGGCGAACCGGTGCTGTCCGAGCGGGACTACTGGCGGGAGCGATACCGCGCCGAGCCCGGCGCGCGGTGCTGCTGAGAAAGCGGCGCCCGACGTGCCGTGACACCGCGCGTCTTTCCGGAGGTTAAACCTCGGCCGACGAAGGTTACGGCAAGATGTACGGGGGAATGCATTCTGTCGTCGGCGGGAGTCCACTTTGGTGTCAGTCACGACCGGTCGAAAAATCCAGGTCTTGGCGCGCGAACCACAGTCCGCAGCGCTCCGACGGCCGCATGGCGCCAGGGACCTCCATGCCGTGCCGGTCGAGCCGGTCGGGGCCGCCGAACAGGTTGACGCTGGGACAACGCACCAGCGTCGGCTGACGCTGGTCCGGCGGACGGCGATCACCAGCTGGGCCCTCGTCGTGACCTACCGGACTTTGACTGACGGGCTCGCATTCAACCGCGAACTGCTGCTGCTCTACATCGCCACCGGGCTCATCGCCGCTAGCATCGGTCGCGGGCACAAAGTTTTTGCGGTCGTGTGCGATTGGCTCCCATTCGCGTTAGTGCTGCTGGTGTATGACTTCAGCCGGGGGGCGGCCGCACTGCTCGGAGCGCCAACACTTTGGCATTTCCAGCCCCAGGCGGATCGATGGTTGTTCTTCGGCACCGTCCCGACCGTGTGGTTGCAGGAGCGCATCAAGATGCCGCAACCGCCGTGGTGGGAAGTCATCATCAGCGGCGTCTACATGTCGTTTTTCATCCTGCCCTATGCGGTCGCCGGAGTGCTGTGGCTGCGCAACCGAAACGACTGGGCAGCGTTTGTCCGGCGGTTCGTCGCGTTGTCCTTCGCCGCGCTCGTCGTCTACATCGTTTCGCCGGCCGCACCGCCGTGGGCAGCCGCGCGCTGCACACCGGCCGACATCGCCGGTGGCCCGTCCAGCCCGCGCTGCATGTTCAGAGGTCCCGGACACGTCCCTCACGGCGGGCTGCTGGGCCCGATGCGCAGAAGCCAGCCCGGTGCGCAGCTGTTCGTTGAGCGGATCTCGACTCGCGGCTGGGGAACGCTGCATCTGCAATCGGCCGGCGCACTGGTCAACTCCGGACAGGCCAGCGTGAATCTGGTCGCGGCGATTCCCTCGTTGCACGCCGCACTGACCGCGATGATCTCGGTGTTCCTGTGGCGACGCGTCAAGCGCAGGTGGCGGCCGGTGCTGGTGGCTTACCCGTTGGCAATGGCCTTCGTACTCGTGTACTCCGCGGAGCACTTCGTGATCGACATCCTGCTGGGCTGGGCGCTCGCTGCGATGGTGTCGCTGGTCTTCGGTTGGCTTGACACCTGGTGGTCGCGGCGCCGCACCCCGAAGTCAGGCCTGGCTAAGCCAACGGGCGATCTTGGCGGCGGCCTCACCGTAGAAGGTGCGGTAGACGCGGTCGGCGACGTAACCGATGTGTGGGGTGGCGACCACGGTGTCCAGCGAGCGCAGCGGGTGCCTGGCCGGCAACGGCTCGGTGTCGAAGACGTCGAGGCCGGACCCGGCCAGCCGGTGCGACCGCAACGCGTCGACGAGAGCTGGCTCATCGACGATCGGGCCGCGCGATGTGTTAACTAGCAACGCCGTCGGTTTCATCAGTCCCAATTCGGCGGCGCCGACCAGACCACGAGTGCGCTCGCTGAGCACCAGATGGATGGTCAGAACGTCGGCGCGACTGAACAACTCGTCTTTGGATACGTAGGTCGCCCCGGATTGTTCGGCGGCCTGCGGGGTCAAGTTCGTGCTCCACGCGAGAACGTCCATGCCGAACGCCGACCCGACCCGCGCCACCCGGCTGCCGATCCGTCCCAGGCCCAACACGCCCAGCACCGTCCCGCCGAGTTGACGACCGACCGAGGATTGCCAACCGCCGTCGCGCACCGAAAGGCACTCGTCGACGATCCGGCGCGCGGTGGCAAGGATCAGCGCCCAGGTCAGTTCGACCGTCGACTCCACATAGCCGCCGGTCGTGCTGACGTAGATGCCGCGTTCCTTGGCGGCCGCGACGTCGATGGAAGCGTTGAACGGCCCGGTGGAGGCGATCATCTTCAGTCGTGGCAGGCGCTCGATGACGGTACGCGGCAGCGGTGTGCGCTCACGCATCACGCACACCACATCGAACGGCGCCAGCCCGTTTACGACGGCGTCCTGATCGGCCAGGTGATCGTTGAAGACGGTGATGTCGGCGCGCGCCGCCACCTCAGACCAGTCGGCCATGCTCAGCGCGACATTCTGGTAGTCGTCGAGGATCGCGACCCGCATCGTGCCAATGTCCCACATGCGGTTTGAGGCGGTAGCAGGTCGGGTAAATACCCCTCGACGCAAACCAGCGTAACCATAAGTCATCAAGAGGAAGCAGAAGCGCATGGGCGCCCACGACAAAGTGAGCAACAAGATTGACGACGTCGCCGGCAAGGCGAAAGAGGCCGTCGGCAAGGCCACCGGAGACCGCAGCACCGAAAGCGAAGGCAAGATCGACCAGGCGAAGTCGAGCCTGAAAGACGCGGGCGAAAAGGTAAAGGACGCCTTCAAGAAGTAGGCCACAACGAACTAGCGCAGAGGACGGCCACCGGTGGTTGCGGCGACCCCGGTGGTCTTCCGTTGGTTAATCAGTGCTCACCCGATGCATTGCTTTCCGGAGGTTCGTTGACGCCAAATATGAACGGCGCGAACACGATTTCGCGGCCGTCAGGATCGCGATAGGTGACGGCGCCCGTCGCGGCCCAATACGGATGGGACTCGGTTGGCTGTAGTCCCACCGCCGAAAGCCGCGCTGTCGCTTGCTGCTGTGCGGTCGCATCGGGGAAATACAGGCACAGCTGGTCGCCGGCGTCGACCGCGACGGGTTCGTCGGCCTCGACGATCTCAAAGGTCAGCGCGGTTCCGGGCAGCCCGAATATCGCGCCGTTGCTGCCGTAGCTATCCCCGAACGTGGCATTGAGCGGCAGTCCGACCAGGTCGCGGTAAAACTGGACGGTTGACTCGAAATGCGCGGAGCGGCGGGCGAATCGGATCGCACCGATCAAGGCCAATTCGTCGGGCCAGCCGGTCGCCGGCAGGGGTTGTTCAGTCATAGCGTCGACGTTAAGACCTCAACCTTACTTCAGGTCAAGCGCTTGACGCGGTGGCTCGAGTAGAAGTACACATTGCCGATGTCCACCTGGCTCATCACCGGCTGTTCAAGCGGGCTGGGCCACGCGCTCGCCGAAGCGGTTATCGGCGCCGGCCACAACGCCGTCGTCACCGCTCGTAACGTCACCAGCGTTGCCGACCTGTCCGACGCGTCGCCCGAGCGTGTGCTCGCCGTCGCCCTTGACGTCACCAAGCCTGAGCAAGTCGCCTCGGCGGTGCAGCAGGCTCAACAGCGGTTCGGCGGCGTCGACGTCCTGGTCAACAATGCCGGCTATGGTTACCGCTCCGCCGTCGAAGAAGGCGACGATGCCGACATCCGCACCCTGTTCGAAACGCACTTCTTCGGCACCGTCGCGATGATCAAGGCTGTCCTGCCGGGCATGCGGGGTCGCCGGAGCGGCGCCATCGTCAACATCTCCTCGATCGGTGCTCAATTGACCCCGGTTGGATCGGGCTATTACTCGGCAGCGAAGGCCGCGATCGGAGGCCTCAGTGGGGCGCTGCGTGGTGAGCTCGCCCCGCTTGGCATCTCGGTCACCGTCGTTGAGCCGGGCGCATTCCGCACCGACTTCGCCGGACGCTCACTCGCCCAGTCGGCCACGGTAATCGACGACTACGCCGCCACAGCCGGGCAGCGTCGCAAAGAGCACGACACCATGGATGGCAACCAGCCCGGGGACCCCGCCAAGGCTGGCGCCGCAATCATCACCGCCGTCGAATCAGCTGAGCCCCCGGCATTTCTGCTCCTCGGGGCCGATGCCCTCGCCGCTCACCGCTACGTCGCCGAGGAGCGCACGAAGGAGATCGCGAACTGGGAACGGCTGACCACCAGCACCGACTTCGACTCCTGAGCGGCTCTGTCAGCGGTCCGGCTCTTGGCTATCTCGCCGTGGCCGGGCATTCTTTTCGGTATGCATCTGATCAACGGAGTCCGTGACCCGGCAACAAGTTTTCCGCTCGACACTGTCGTCGACGATGCGGGCGAACGTCGGCAGGCCAATCGCGCGGTCGCAGTCAGCGCGGTCGGACTGGCGCTGACCGGGCTGGTCGAATTGGCGATCGCGCTGTTATCGGGGTCGGTAGCACTGCTGGGCGATGCGCTGCACAACTTGTCGGATGTCTCGACCAGCGCCCTGGTGTTCGTCGGATTCCGGGCATCACGCCACCTGCCCACCGAGCGCTATCCCTACGGCTACGAGCGCGCCGAAGACCTCGCCGGAATCGGTGTGGGACTGGTGATTTGGGGCAGCGCTCTGGTCGCCGGTTTTGAAAGCGTCCACAAGCTGCTGCGTCACGGCGGCACGGGCCACGTCGGCTGGGGCATCGCTGCCGCGGCAGTGGGCATTGCAGGCAATCAAGTTGTGGCGCGCTACAAACTGACGGTGGGCCGACGGATCCGCTCCGCGACCATGGTGGCCGACGCCAAGCATTCGTGGCTGGATGCGTTGTCCTCGGCCGGGGCGATGCTCGGGCTGATCGGCGTGGCTGTTGGTTGGGCTTGGGCCGACGCGGTCGCGGGCATCGTGGTTACCGGATTCATCTGCCACGTGGGCTACGAGGTAACCACCGATATCGCGCACCGGCTGCTCGATGGCGTGGAACCGGAGATCATCACGACCGCCGAAGCCACCGCCATCGCGGTACCCGGTGTGCAGCATGCGCATGCTCGAGCCCGCTGGACCGGGCGCACTTTACGTGTCGAGGTGGAAGGCTTCCTCGACCCCGACACTCCGCTGGCTGCCGCCGATCAACTCGGTCGCAGCGTCGCCGCCGCACTGACAGCACGAATTCCCGAGATGCACAGCTTCACGTGGACGGCACGGGCCGCCTGACGGCGGCCTCGATGAGGACTTCCGCGGCAGACCGCGCGTGCAGCAACGGCGCAGTGTCGTTGAGCGACGTGCTCAATGACGTCGCACCTTCGAAGAGCACCGCCAGCTGATGGCCCAACTGGTAGGGGTCTTCTGCGCCGGCTTCCGCGGCCACGTCGGTGAGCCGCGAAATGAACTGCAGCTTGTGTTCGTGTACCACGTCGTGAATACCGGGCATCTGGTCAGCCGCCTCGACGGCCGCGTTGTGAAAAGGGCAGCCACGGAAACGATCGGCCGGCGGGCTGTCGAAGATCGCCAATAGGCGGTTGCGCGGGCTTGCACCAGGACTGTCGAGGGCCTTCTCGTTGGGCATCCCCCCGGTGTCGTGGATACGGCGCAGATACGCCTCGACCAGCCGCGTCTTGCTCCCGAAGAGCTGGTACATCGTGCGCTTTGACACGCCTGCCTCTTCTGCGATGCGTTCCACCCCCGTCGCGTGGATGCCTTCGCGGTAGAAGAGCGATCCGGCGGCGGACAGGATCCTTTCCTGCGCGTTTGCGCTGCTCGACGCAGAATCGGTGTGCTTATCGTTCATAGGACCGACAGTACACCGATCAGTTTTTTTACTGATGAATCATCATTCATCCAGTCGGTCTCGGAATACCGAACGGTTTTCAGGCGTTGGCGCGAAAGTCAGCACAGGCATCTGCCAGAGGGAAGGCGATAACCATGACCACCAAGAACGATCTATTCCTGATCACCGGCGCTACCGGCAAGACCGGTGCACACACCGTCCGCCTATTGCGTGAACGAGGGCTTCGCGTCCGCGCATTCGTGCACGCGTTGGATGACCGCGCGCACCAGCTAGCGGAGCAAGGCGCCGAAATCGTCCAGGGCGACCTGCTCGACTTTCCCGCCGTCAGCGCTGCGATGCCCGGCGTCACCGCGGCCTACTTCAATTACCCGATTGTCCCGGGTTTGATCGAGGCGACGGTGAACTTCGCTCAGGCCGCTAGTGAGGCCGGTGTGCACGCGGTCGTGAACATGTCGCAAATCTCGGCGCGACGTGAAGCCAAAAGCAATGCCGCACGGCAGCATTGGATCGCCGAGCAGCTCTTGGATCGCACCGCGCTCGTCACCACACATCTGCGACCCACCTTCTTCATGGAATGGCTGAACGGGTTCTGGGTCCGCACCGACAGCCAAGAAGGCATCTATCGGCTGCCCCTGGCCGACGTTCGCCACGCCCCCATCGCCGCGGCCGATCAAGCCAACGTCATTGCAGCGATTCTGCAGAACCCCGACCCGCATGACCGCCAGGTCTATCCGCTGTTCGGCGCCGAGGAGCTCGATTGGTACGCCATCGCCGCGAAAGTCGGTGACACTTTGGGCATTCCGGTAATGTTGAATCCTGGAGGTATGCCCGTGACCGGTACCGAAACCGCGACACGAACGGCCCCGACCGACGGCGGGCTGCGCGTGGAACACCCGGCCGAGGGCGTACGGGTACTAGTCCTCGATCGCCGGGAGCACCGCAACTCACTCGACCTCGAGGTCTTAGCCCGACTGGCCCACGAATTGGCGCTGATAAGAACCGATTCCGCTGCAAGGTCGGTGATTCTCACCGGCGCGAACGGTGCGTTCAGTTCGGGCGCAGACTTCGCTTCGATCGAGTACCTTTCACAGCTGCCCGAAGCCGAAGTGGCCGAATTGCTGGCCCGGCACATGCGGGTCGTCGACATGCTCTGGGCATTGCCGCAGCCGACGATCGCCGCCATCGACGGCCCCGCGGTCGGTGCCGCTATGTCGTTGGCGCTGGCCTGCGACATCCGGGTGGGATCCCCGACGATGGCCCTGTTCCCGTCGTTCATCAGAATGGGCCTCTTGCCTGATATGGGTGCGAGCTGGTTGCTGCCGCGCCTGATCGGCGAAGGCGCGGCATTGGAGTTACTGCTCGCCGGGCGACCGGTCGACGCCGAGCGCGCGCTGCGGATAGGGCTTGTGCACAAGCTCAGTGACGATGCGTTGGCCACGGCGCTCGATCTCGGCACGACGTTTGCCGCGCGCCCCGCCGCGGCGGTGGTGGCGACCAAACGACTGCTGCGTGGGGCTGCCGACGGTGACCTCGCGCGGGCGGTCGACCTCGAAGCAGGCGCCCAAGCGGCAGCGAGTCACGGCAGCGAGTTCGCCGACATGTTCGCAACATGGCGGGCCACCCGGATCGCCGACTGATGGCCGGAGTGCGATGTGGGCACTTCTTCCGAGACTACGAAGACGTCCGCACCCGTGCCGGCGCAGTGGCGAACGGGCTTGCCGCCCTTGATGTCACGGCCGGTGACCGAGTCGCCATTTACCTGCACAACGACATCGCGTTCATCGAAGCGAGTATTGGTAGCGGCATGCTGGGTGCTGTACCGGTGCCAGTGAACTGGCACTGGAAAGGGGCCGAGCTCGTCTACCTGCTCGACGACAGTGATAGCAAAGTGATCTTCGCCCACACCGGCCTCATCTCCACCGCCGAGGCGGTAGCGGGCGATCGGGTGCTCATCGAAGTCACCCAGGAATCGGAACGGCCGACCGGAAGGCATCCGGTCTACGAGAAGTGGTTGGCGGCGCAGAGCAAGTGGTCCGAATCGCCCCGCCAGGCGCCGATGTCGATGGTGTACACCTCCGGGACGACGGGCAGACCAAAGGGTGTGGTCCGCGCGGCATCCACCCCCGCGCAGGCCCAAGCCATTGCGGGGCTGGTGTTCTCGACATTCGGGCTGACGCTGGGGATGCGAACTCTGGTCGCGGCGCCGATGTATCACAGCGCACCCAACGTCCACGCGCTCGTCAGTGCCGCCGCCGGAATCGATCTGACGATCATGGCGAGCTTCGACGCCGAAGAACTGCTACGACTGATCGAAGAACACCACATCGATCACTTTCAAGCTGTCCCAACGATGTTCGTCCGGTTGCTACAACTACCCGATCAGGTCCGGATGAAATACGACGTCTCCTCGCTCAAGTCGGTCGTGCATGCCGCGGCGCCATGCCCACCAGAAGTAAAACGACGCATCATCGACTGGTTCGGGCCGATCGTCGGTGAGTACTACGGCGGCACCGAAACTGGCGCCTGCGTGTCTTGCGACAGCGCCCAGTGGCTCGCGCACCCCGGCACCGTCGGACGACCGATCGGGGAGGCCGACGTCAGGATCTACTCCGAGAACGGAGACCTGCTGCCAGAAGGCGAATCTGGGCGGATCCACCTGCGCCCACCGTCGGCCTGGCCGGACTTCACCTACCACGGCAATCCGGACAAACGGGCTGCGATGGAGAACGACGGATACCTCGACATCGGCGACATCGGCTACCTCGATCACGACGGCTTCCTCTACCTCAACGACCGCAGCACGGACATGATCATCTCGGGCGGAGTGAACATCTACCCGGCTGAAATCGAGGCGTGCCTGCTCGAACTCGACGGCGTACGTGACGCCGCCGTGTTCGGAATTCCAGACGAGGACTTCGGCGAATCGATCGCCGCGCACATCGAGGCGACCGGCCTGACCGAAGACGTTGTGCGCGACCATGTCCGGACGAACCTAGCCGGCTACAAAGTGCCCAAAGTGGTCGTGTTCGACAACGACCTGCCCCGCGAAGACACCGGAAAACTGATGAAGCGCAAGATCCGCGCGCGATACTGGCCGGCGGGCGGTGACGGATCGATCGTTCTCGCCGAAAGCGCGGGTTGCCGCCCTTAAGGTCGCCGGTGGGGAGCGGCCAGCGCACGGCCGCCGCTGGCGCTAGACTCACTCCCGCGTCGTCGCGATCCGCGATGGCTCGACGTTATCGGCTCGCCCGAACAGGCTTATTAGCGACGAGTACAACATGACATCCCGCCACGCAGACCCGAAGGCAGCTTCTTCAGTGCGCGATCCGGTGGCCCCCAGTCGTCGACGACCTGCCCCAAGGTCTCGCCGACACCGTCGCCGAACTCATTGGGAAGCCACGCGCCCGTGGCTGGATCCACCTCTGCTCGGCGGTGATCGCCACCGTGGGCGGATTAGCATTGGTGCCGGTTGCGGGGATCACGTCGTCGCAGAAAGCTGTCCTTGCGACCCTGATCTACACCGTCACCATTGTCGCAATGTTCAGCGTCAGCGCCATCTATCACCGCAAGCACTGGCACAATCCGGTGGCCTTGAAGTGGATGAAGCGGCTCGACCACTCGGCGATCTTCGTCTTCATCGCCGGCAGTTACACTCCCTTCGCGCTCTTGGCGATGCCGCCGCGCACCGGCGCCGAAGTGCTGGCCATCGTGTGGACGGGCGCAATAGCCGGCGTGGCACTCAAGATGTGGTGGCCCTCGGCCCCGCGATGGGTCGGCGTGCCGCTGTACCTCCTACTCGGCTGGGTGGCGATCTGCTTCGCCGGCAGCCTGCTCGACGGCAGGGGTTCGATCGTCGTCGGCCTGCTCGTCCTCGGCGGGATCCTCTACAACGTCGGCGCCATCCTCTACGACCTTCGCTGGCCGAACCCGTGGCCGCATACATTCGGCTATCACGAGTTTTTTCACGCCCTCACCGCAGCTGCGGCGGTGAGTCACTACGCTGCCGCGTGGTTCGTCGTCCTATAACGTCCGCCGCGACCACAACGATTCTCTAGGAGCAGAAAATGATCGACTACGAACTGGATGCAGCGCATTCCATCCTGCACACCGTCACTCGCACATGAATGCGCGTAGGTCCTTTAGCCTCGACGGCCGGCGCTTCGATGGACGTCAAAACACGAAGAAGGCCCAACGGCTTTCTATGTAAGGACCAAAGCCTCACGACGGGCGGCGCGACGCGACATAGCGTCCTCCTTAACGAAAGGAAATCAAAATGTCCTCAACAACAAAGCATTACGGCATCATCGTCGGCGTCGACGGATCGCCCGCATCTGATGCCGCTGTTAGGTGGGCCGCGCACGACGCTGTCATGCGCGGCGTACCACTCACCTTGATGCACGTGCAAGATCCCGCAGCTCGGACATGGTCGCCGGCCAAGGTGCTAAAAGAGGTGGCGGGGTGGCAGGAAGCTGAGGGTCGCGGCATTCTCGCAAACGCATCGAAGATCGCCCATGACATCGCGAACGATACTTCGCAGATAACAATCAATGGCGAATTGCAGTTTTCGGCCCCCGGCCCGACGCTCGTCGACCGGTCCGAAGATGCGGAACTGATCGTCGTCGGCACCGATGGGCGCGGAGCTTTGGCTCGCGGTTTGCTCGGCTCGGTCAGTTCTGGACTGGTGCGGCACGCCCGTTGCCCCGTGGCGGTCATCCATGACGGAGAACCACGGATGCCACACCCCAGCGAGGCTCCTGTTCTCGTGGGAGTGGACGGTTCATCAGCTTCAGAGCTCGCTACTGAGATCGCGTTTGACGAAGCGTCGCGTCGCCGCGTCGGCCTGATAGCACTGCATGCGTGGAGTAACAAAGAGCTCGTCGAAGTTCCGGGTGTGAACTGGCCGGCGGTAAAGGCAGAAGAAGAGCGTCTTATGAGCGGGGCGCTAGCGGGTTGGCAGGAACGCTATCCCGACGTGACTGTGAGCAAGCTCCTCGTTTGTGATCGCCCAGCCCGCGCGCTCGTCGAAACATCGCAATCCGCACAGCTTGTCGTAGTTGGAAGTCACGGCCGGAATGCCCTAACCCGCACGTTCTTGGGGTCGGTCAGCAACGCAGTCGTTCAATCCGTCCGTGTGCCGGTGATCGTGGCGCGGCCGGATTAGAGGCACCATGACGAAACAAGAGCCCACGATCGCCACTTCGCCGCTTCAGCCCTCGACCACAACGATTGTCAGGAGCAAACCATGATCGAATACAACCTGGATACCGCCCATTCCATCCTTCTAGTGCATCCCAAGTCCGCACTCGACAAAAACGACTTCGCTGACTTGACCAAGGCGGTTGACCCCCAGATCGAGGCAACGGGCGATCTTGCCGGCCTCATCATCGACGCCCCGGCATTCCCGGGTTGGGACAGTTTCGGGACGATGGTCACTCACCTTCGTTTCGTCCAAGACCATCACAAGCGCGTCAAGAAAGTCGCGCTCGTCACCGACTCGCACATCGGGGATGTCGCCGAGCGTCTGGCATCGCACTTCGTATCAGCGAAGATTCGTCATTTTCCTGGTGGGCAGATCGAGCAAGCACGACAGTGGATTATCAACGGCGCCTGATGCATTGACCCGCAAGCATCGACGGTAGCTTCCCTACCGGCAGCGCCACCCTCGAATGGTCGAATAGCTCCATGGGAGCTAAGCATCTCAAATCTGAAATTACGGTTGCCATCTCGACGGGCGACCAGCCTCAAATGGAGGTATTGCAATGAGTTCTTCACGAGAGTCGCAGCACAGCACACACATGTTTGCTCGGGTGTTTGGCCCATTCTTTGTCATCTCTTGTGTTACCGCTGTGGTGCGCGCCTCAGACATGCGGGCACTGGCTTCAGACCTGCCGTAGTTGTCGCAGGCGGCGTGACCGGCAGCGATCAACTGGCCGGGGTGTTCATTTCCCTGCCAGGTTTGAAACGCCGCGTGTTCATGTCGAGGGTCTTCGATGAGCAAGATGAGCAAGATGCATGCGCATCGCGGGATCAGGAGGCGTTGATGTTCCTCCGCAACATGAAGATCACCATCGGGGTGGCCATTGTTGCAGCGAGTCTGACCGGGTGTGGAAGCACCAGTGGCGGGGGGGCCGCCGGCGGCGCCCAGCAGGTCATAGGCGGCCAGATCTGTGGTCAACGGGCGGCTGCCAAACCTGGCTACCCCAGGACGATCCCGAAGATCGACGGCGGCGCGACTAGTTTGTCGGGTGCCGGGTCGACGTTCGTGGCGCCGGTCATGTCGGTGTGGACCAAAGACTACTCACAGTCAGATGGGGTCCAGGTCGCCTATCAGCCGATCGGCTCCGGCGGCGCTGTGCAGCAGATCATCGCCGGCACGGTTGACTTCGGAGCATCCGATACCCCGATGAAGGACAGCGAGCTGAAAGCCGCGAAATTCGGCCCGATCATGCACATCCCGTTGACGCTCGGCGCCGTCGTGCCCACCTACAACGTCAAGGGCGTCCAAACCGGCCTGAAGTTCGACGGTGACACGTTGGGCAAGATCTTCGCCGGCAAGATCACCAAATGGAACGACCCGGCGCTGGTCGCGCTGAATCCGGGCGCGAATCTTCCCGACCAGCCGATCGCGGTGGCCCACCGCTCGGACGGCTCGGGCACCACCGCGGTGTGGACGGACTTTCTGACCAAGGAAAGCCCGACCTGGGTGCAAACCCTCGGCGGCTCCGATAGGAGCTTCGGCAAGGACATCGCCTGGCCAGTCGGCATCGGCGGTAAGGGCAATGAGGGCGTTTCCGGGGTGATCAACCAGACCGACGGAAGCATCGGCTACGTCGAGTTGGCCTACGTGTTGGCGCAGAACCTCACTTACGGCGTCGTGAAAAACAAGACCGGCAACTTCATCCAGCCCTGTGTCGCCACCATCACCGCCGGCACCCAAGGCATCGCTTACCCGCCCGACCTGCGGGTAAGCCTGACCGACGGGTCCGATCCCCACGCCTACCCAATCACCGGCACCGTCTACGCGCTGGTGTATCAGAACCAGACCGACCCGGCGAAGGCAAAGGCGCTGGTCAACTTCTTCTCCTGGACCTTATCCAACGGTCAGGACGATGCTGCCAGCGTCAACTACGCTCCGCTGAGCAAGGATTTGCAGGGTTTGGCCATGGGCATGGTTCAAAAGATCACCCTCAACGGCGGCCCGGTCGGAAAATGATCCGGGCTGCGCCAAAGGGGAAGTTTTGACGGCGGAAGTCCTGGCCCCGCCGGACACGTCGGAGCCATCGTCGGACGGCCGGTTCACCGATGGGCTGTTCGCACGGCTGATGGCCACCGCGGCGCTGACCGTGATTGCGGTCTTGGTGGCAACGGCGGTGTTCCTTCTGATCAGGGCGTGGCCGGCTCTGTCGCACTACGGGCCGCTGAGTTTTTTTCACGCTCGCTGGGCGCCATCGGAGTCGGCGGTCACCTCATCCAAGCCGAATCCTTACGGGATCCTGCAGTTCATCTACGGGACCGTGGTGACCTCGCTGGTCGCGATGGTGATCACGGTGCCGGTCGCGATCGCGGTGGCCCTCTACATCACCAATCTGTCGCCAGCGGTGCTCCGCCGACCGTTTTCGTCGTTGGTCGACCTGCTCGCGGCGATCCCAAGCGTGGTCTACGGCTTTTGGGGGGTGTTCGCGCTGATCCCCGCGCTGGGGCCGATCGGTCGCGGGTTGACGTCGGTGTCGGGAATCCCGGTGATCGGCTGGTTGTTTCAGGGCCCATTTTTCGGATATTCCGTGTTCGCGGCCGGCGTGGTCCTCGCGATCATGGTGCTGCCCATTGTCACCGCGATTTGTCGGGAAGTCTTCGACACCGCACCGGTCGCCGAAAAGGAAGGCGCGCTGGCGTTCGGCGCGACCAAATGGGAGATGCTGCGCCTCGCGGTGTTGCCCCGATCGCGTTCCGGGATCGTCGGTGCCGCGATCCTGGGTCTAGGCCGTGCGTTCGGCGAAACAATCGCGGTGACCATGCTGATCGGCAACAACGTGTTGACCATCCCACACGGGATTATGCGCGCGGGATCCACCATGCCGAGCGTCATCGCCAATGAGTTCACCGAAGCCAACCAGCCTTTCCATCTGGATTCACTGTTCGTGGTCGCCTTCGGGTTGCTGTTGTTGTCATTGCTCGTCAACATTATCGGCAAGCGCATCGTCGGCCGGGTCTCGGAGCACATCGCGTGAGCACGACGATCGACGAGGAACCACTCGAGGAACTGTCCGAGGTCGACGGGTTCCCCGGGGAGCGCCGCCGCCAAATCACCAACCTGTTTATGCACGCCGTGCTGCTCCTCGTCATGATCGCCACCGTCGCCGTGCTGGCCTGGGTGCTCGTCTACGTCGCCGGACAAGGGCTGAAGTACCTGGGCCCGGAGTTCCTCACCCAGACCCCGCCCGGCAATCCCAGCCAAGCCGGCGGCGGATTCGTCAACGGCATCATCGGAAGCCTCATCATCACCGGCATCGCGACGCTGCTGTCGATGCCCGTCGGTATCGCGGCAGCGATCTACCTCGTCGAATACGGCGGCCAACTGGCCCGGGTGACACGCTTTCTCACGGACATCCTGGTCGGCGTGCCAACGATCGTCACCGGCGCACTGGTCTACGCGATGTGGGTGGTGTTCTTCGGGTTCTCCGGCATCGCCGGAGGAATCGCCCTCGGACTCGTCATGCTGCCGCTGGTGATCCGCTCGACCGAGGAGATGCTGCGACTTGTGCCCCGCGAACTGCGTGAAGCCTCGTTCGCGCTGGGCGCCACCAAGGCGGGCACCATTATGTCAATCGTGCTTCCCACCGCCAGCTCAGGAATCATCACCGGGATCATGCTCGCGTTTGCCCGCGCCATGGGAGAAACAGCGCCACTGCTGCTGACTGCGCTCGGCAACGACCTGTTCATCGAACTCAACCCGACCAAGCGCATGTCGACACTGTCCTTGCAGATCTTCAACAACGCCATAACCGGGTACAAGGCCGCCCAAGCCCGTGCCTGGGCGGGAGCACTCACTCTGGTGGCGTTGGTCCTGCTGTTCACCGTGGCGGCCCGATGGATCGCCAGCCGGACGAGCGTCGGTGGTGGACGTGTCACCGAACCTAGAGCATGAGGACTCGGCCAACTTACTGCGACGACGCAGGTCTGCTGGCCGGGTCTGAAAGCGAATGACACCACAGGAGGATCCCGTGACACGGGACATCAACGTGACAACAGATGGCGCGGCAATCGGGCGTACCCAGCACGCGGCCCCGCCGGCACCCCAAACGACGGAGCCGGTGACGGACAGCGACCTTCGGCTGCGCAGGGGCGCAAAGCGGCTGGAGGTGCGGGATCTCAATATCTACTACGGCTCCTTCAAGGCGGTGGCCGACCTCAACATGACGGTCCATCCGCGCAGTGTCACCGCGTTGATTGGACCATCCGGGTGCGGCAAGTCGACTGTTCTGCGGGCCTTCAACCGTCTGCACGAGACCGCCCCGGGGGGGCGGGTGGAAGGATCGGTGTTGCTCGACCGCTGTGACATCTACGGCAAGCAGATCAGCGCGGTTGCTGTGCGCCGCATCGTCGGGATGGTGTTCCAGCGACCGAACCCCTTTCCCACCATGTCGATTCGCGACAATGTGGTCGCCGGATTGAAACTGCAAGGGACACACAAGAAGAACGACCTCGACGAGTTCGCCGAACGTTCGTTGCGCGGGGCGAACCTGTGGAACGAGGTGAAAGATCGGCTGGGCACGCCCGCCGAGGGCCTATCCGGTGGCCAGCAGCAGCGGCTCTGCATCGCCCGTGCGATCGCTGTCTCGCCCGACGTACTGCTGATGGACGAACCCTGTTCCGCGCTTGACCCCATCTCGACGCTGGCAATCGAGGATCTGATCGCAGAGCTCAAGGAGCAGTACACGATCGTCATCGTTACCCACAACATGCAGCAGGCTGCTCGCGTCAGCGATCAGACCGCGTTCTTCAACCTGGAGGCGACCGGCAAGCCTGGACGGCTGGTCGAAATCAACAACACCGAGAAGATCTTCTCCAAGCCTGACCAGAAGGCCACCGAGGACTACATTTCCGGCCGGTTCGGCTGACCACTCGGCGTCGGCGGCAACATGCCAGCGGGCTTCCCCGGTATCCCCGGCATGAAGTTGAACGAAGAACCCAACGGACGCAAGTCGATCGCGGCGTGGCTGCTGTCGGCACACCTC
Source organism: Mycobacterium sp. (assembly GCF_052143115.1). GTDB lineage: Bacteria > Actinomycetota > Actinomycetes > Mycobacteriales > Mycobacteriaceae > Mycobacterium. Next base: position 9,054 of record NZ_JBKQTQ010000114.1, on the reverse strand, counting down.
GGAGGTCGCGCTGGAAAGCTTGCTACGCCAATGGGACGACCTGGCCGAGTGGCTGGGTGAGGAACTCGAGAATCTGAAGACCTCTGACGAAGTTGAGCGTGCCGCGGCACCGATCTGGACGATGACGAGCGGGATGTACGGCAGCACCGCATGCGCGATGTTGCCGATCAGGCTGACAGTGGTTGCGCCGATCAAGAGGCCCAGAAAAAGCGGACCGCCCGACGGTGGTTCTGTCGGGTGATCTCGGTCAGGGTGGTCATCGTGCCTCCCCCTTGGACGTCGTCAGCTCGTGCTCGACGGTCCGGCCGTTAATGGTGATGATCAGCCGTGCAGATGCACCGAGCGCCGTAAGGTACGCACTCAGAGTCGACAGCAGCATGTCGGATTGACGCTCGATTCTGCTGATCTGGCCCTGACTCGCGTTCAGTGCAGCAGCCAGTTGCACCTGGGTCACGCCAGCGGTGTGACGGATGGAAGAGAGGTCGACGACGACTACAATACTACTCTAATGCTATATAGCATTCAAGCTATATCAGGACAGGTTGCCGCTCGACAGTCAGCGAGGGATCGCTAACTCGTGTCGAGTCTCCTCGGCAGATTGGCAAGCATTAAACCCGATGTCGTATACCGACAACCGGTCGTCGATCCTAAGATGGCCCGATCCGGAGGTAACTCGACATGGTCAGCACAACAACGGGTTACGACGTCATCGTGGTGGGATTGGGCGGTATGGGTCGAATCGGTTCGCACTACTGTCCCTGTCCTCCAACCTGAACGGCGAGGAGCCCACTGTCGGAGATGTGACCGGCGCTCGGGTTGTGCCGGGCGGATCTCGTGACTAGCGCCGGACCCGGCTGCTTCGCCGCGATCTTTCGCGCACACGGCCCGCGAAGTAGCGTACCGACGTGAGAGTTTTGCTCGTTGAGGACGAGCCACGATTGTCGGCGACCCTGTCTAGGGGGTTGAAGGCCGAGGGCTTCGTCGTCGTCGCCGTCGGCACAGGCGTCGAGGGCCTACACGAGGCAATCGAGAACAGCTTCGACGTCGTGGTTCTCGACATCATGCTTCCTGGCCACAGCGGATATGAGGTGCTGCGGCGGATGCGGGCCCACGAAGTATGGACACCGGTGCTCATGCTGACTGCCAAAGATGGTGAGTACGACGAGACCGATGCGTTCGACCTCGGAGCGGATGACTATCTGACGAAACCGTTTTCGTTTCGGGTCCTCGTAGCGCGCATGCAAGCGCTGGTCCGTCGCGGCGCACCAGAGCGCCCTGTGGTGTTGACCGCCGGATCGCTGTCACTGGATCCCACTCGACATACGGTCCAACGCGGTTCGACCCCAATCACTCTGACTCCCCGTGAGTATGGGCTGCTCGAGTTTTTGATGCGTAATAAAGACATGGTGGCGACGAAAGCGGAGATATTGCGCAACGTATGGGATGCGCACTATCAGGGTCCTGACAATGTTGTCGAGGTATATGTGGGATATCTGCGGCGCAAGATCGACGTTCCCTTCGGTACCAACACCATTGAGACAATCCGAGGCGTCGGCTACCGATTGGTTTGTTGAGGCAACACCACGATTAGCGTGGTTCCGCCGCCGCTGCGGTCGTCGATAGTGACTGTGCCGCCGTGCGCGGCCGCGACCTCGGCGACGATCGATAAGCCCAGGCCGGTCCCTCCGCCACTGCGGGCGCGGTCTGGGTCTAGGCGCACGAACCGTTCGAAAACCCGGGCTCGGTCGGCTGGGGCGATGCCTGGCCCGTCATCACTGACGGTGAGTATGACGTTGCCGTCTCGGCTGCCAACGTGGATGTCGACACGCGATTTGGCGTGGTGGACAGCGTTATCCACGAGATTGCGGATCATCCGCGAGACCGCAGCCCGGTCACCGATCAAACGCGCCGGAAGGGTTGCGGTGTCGATCGTGCAGCCGTCGCGCCGCACACGAGCAGCCTCCAGTTCGGCGAGTTCGTCGAGCGGCACCTCCTCGTTGCGCATCAGCAGGCTTTGTTCATCGGCGCGGGCCAGCAAGAGCAAATCCTCGATCAGCGCCCGCATGCGGTGCGCCTCGGGAAGCAGGGTGTCGACGGCCAATTCCGCATCAAGCAGTTCCGGATGCGCCTCGGCGACTTCCAAACCGGAGATGATGGTCGACAGCGGGCTGCGCAGTTCGTGAGAGGCGTCGCTGAGGAACCGCTGTTGCGCTCGGTGGCCGGCTTCGAGGCGCGCCAGCATTTCGTTCATGGTGACTGCCAGGGCTGAAATTTCGTCACGACCCGTAGGCACGGGTACCCGCTCGGCCAAATAGGAGGTTGAGATTTCAGCCACCCTGCTGCGGATTGCGTCCACCGATTGCAGTGACCGGCGAACGAGCCGGTAGCTGGCGGCTGCTGCTACCCCGATGATGATCGGGGCGCCGCCAGCCACCAGCAGCGCAACGGTCCGCACAGTCGCCTCGACCGCCTCGCTACCTCCGCCGACAAGCACTGTGTACTGACCGGACGCGGCGTTGACCTTCTGACCGCTCACGCGCAGGTCGTCATTAAGCACCGCATCGTCTGGCATGCCGCGTCGCAAGTTGAAGTCAAACTCGTTGATGGGTATCAGAGGCGTCGCAGGTGCGGACCCGGCCCGCTTCACCACCCTGCCGTCAGGGGCTATCAATTGGATTGCGACCACGCGCTGATTGGTGGTAAGAAGCGCGCTGTCGAGATCGTCGGGAGAATCCGAATGCAGGGCGTCAACAATGGTGCGAACTCTGCCCGCGGTGGCGTCGTCGACACCCGCTAACAACGACCGGTACAGGATCAGGCAAAAGGTCGCGCCCGCGAGCGCAAGAGCGACCAGGACGACCACTGCTGAGACCGCGGCTGAGCGAGCGGAGATACCCAAACTGGGCAGGCGCATCAGACGCGCGAGCTCACTCCGCCCCAGCGGCCGGGAAGACACCCACATAGTCTGATCCTGCAGGGCCGAAGCCGGCTGAGAACGGCGAAGCTGACCGCCTTATCCGCGCTGGGCACTCGGCCCGATGCCTTTCTCAGCGGCTTCTCAGCGACCCGCTCATACCCTGGCGCTCCCATGTTGACGGACCGAATTCACCGCATTGTGGAAGCGGTTCCTTAATGCGCAACCGAGTGGCGGATCTATGACCCAGATTGCTTGGAGCAGAAGCACTTAACGGCGATCCGGGTTGCGAGCAAAGGGAGGGATGTTGAGCTACCACATCGATGCGGCCCCCCGGTCCATGGCGCGCCGACCGCCTCTGATTTCCGCGGCGCCGGACGTTTCGCCGAGTCCGAGGCCAGTGTTCTGAGCAAGCCGCGGTTGCGCGGATGCATCCATCTTTATTGCGCCTACGCGGCGCTGGTAGCCGGTTCGGCGTTGGTCGCGGTGTCGTGGGCTGTGGCATCGACGCGAGCTGGGCACGCGACGTTGGCCTACACGCTGGCCATCGTGGCGATGTTTACCGCAAGCGCCACTTATCTTCGTGTCAGTTGGGGTTCGACGGCTGCCAGGAACTGGATGAGGCGGCTGGACCACTCGATGATCTTTGTGTTCATCGCTGGCACCCATACGCCGTTCGCCAGGCTGGACATGCCACCGTCGACTGGGCATCAGGTGTTAGCGATCGTGTGGGGCGGGGCGCTGGCCGGAGTTGCGTTGACGCTATTCTGGCCCGACGCCCCGCGCTGGCTGGGCGTGGCGCTCTATTTGCTGCTTGGTTGGGTGGCGGTTTCGTATACAGGGACGATCCTGCATAACGCGGGCGTCGCCGCCGCGGTACTGCTCGCGGTCGGCGGCGCACTTTACAGCCTTGGTGCGGTGTTTTACGCACTACGCTGGCCCGACCCGTGGCCTGCGACCTTCGGCTATCACGAGATATTTCACGCGTTTACCGCACTCGCGGCGATTTGCCACTTCGTGGCGGTCTGCGTCGCAGTGTTCTAAGACAGCAGTTTCTCAGCGGCTTCTCAGCGGCCGCCTCATAAGCTGGCGACGCCATGTTTACAGCGGTTCGCCTCGCCCTCCGGGCAACCAGGTCGTGGAAACGCCTGCGTTGGCCAGTGTTTCGTGACGGTGACACTTGCCGTCGCGTGGGGCGTAATAGCGATTGGGGTCGTCTGGTACGGGGAGGCCCTTGATGAAGATCGCGTCCGTCGTCGCCCGGCAAGTGCTGGACTGCAAGGCCCGGCCGTTGTTAGAGGTCGAAATCACCACTGACACAGGCCATGTCGGCTGTGGCGCAGCGCCGACGGGTACTTCGGTCGGCGAGCACGAGGCGTTCGTCCTGCGTGATGGAGACCGGTCAGAATACAACGGGCTGAGCGTGCACCAGGCCGTCTCCGCCGTGACCGACGAAATCGCTCCCGTTCTTGTCGGCGCCGAACTCGACGACCCGCGGTCCCTAGACCGGGTCATGATCGAGCTCGACGGCACACCCGACAAGCACCGGCTTGGCGGAAACGCGATCTACTCCACCTCGATCGCGCTGTTGCGCGCGGCGTCCGCGGCGGCGGGCATACCCACCTATGCCTACGTCGGTGCACTACTGGGACTCAAACCGCCGACCACGGTGCCGGCGCCCAGCTTCAACATGATCAACGGTGGCCGCTACGGGGATACCTTCCAGACGTTCAACGAGTTCCTCGTCGTGCCCTATCGCGCCGACTCCATCGAGTCGGCGGTCGAAAAGGGTGTGAGTCTGTTCGGCGTGCTGGGCGAGGTGCTTGCGCGACGGCTTGGCCGCGCGCCGCTGATCGCATCCTCGTACGGGTACGTCGCTCCGTCCAGCGACCCGCGCGTCGTCATGGAGGTGCTCGCCGAGGCAATCGAGCGCGCCGGCTGTGCCGACATCATGGCGTTTGCACTGGACTGTGCGTCTAGCGAGGTGTACGACAAAAGCGCGCAAACCTACGCTTTCAACGGCGAGCGGGTCACCGCGGAGGCTCTGATCGATTACGCACGGGCACTGTCGGAGGACTTCCCGATGGTGTTCATCGAGGACCTGCTGAACGGGGATGACTGGGACGGGTTCACCAAAGCGGTGCAGACCATCGACCGCTCAATCATCCTCGGCGACGATCTGATCGTCACCAACCGAGACCGCCTGGAAAGGGCCGTCAATATCTCAGCCGTTGACGGCTTCATCCTCAAGCCCAATCAGGTCGGGACAATCGCCGAGGCACTGGACTGCTTCGAATACGCGTCGCAGAACGCCATTCTGACGATCCCGTCCGGCCGGTCCGGCGGTGTCATCGACGATGTCGTGATGGACCTGGCGGTGGGACTAGGCGCGCCGTTCCAGAAGAACGGCGCGCCGCGGTCGGGCGAGCGCATCGAGAAACTCAACTTCCTATTGCGCGCGGCCGAACGCATCCCCAATTGCGCGCTCGCAGACGTGCCGGCACTGGTGCGGTTCTGAAAGCTGTCGGCCGCTAGCCGCCCAACAGCAGCGCTGCCGCCAAGGCGGCCGCGCACACCGCCGACGCGATCGAAAGTGCCATCCAGTCAGCACGTTTCGGCTTCGACGGGGCCGCCGAGATCTGACCGGTGCCGCCGCGGGCGATGATCGCATCGCCCATCTCGTCGGCCCGTCGCAGTGTCACGGTGATAACCGCAACAATCAGGTCGATCACGTCTGCCGCCAATTGGCCTGAGACGGGCCCTGCGGGTGGGCGGTTTCTCTTTGGGGGCCGCAACCGGCGAGCGGCGTAGAGCACCCGGAACTCGTCGATCAGCATCGGGAAGGTGCGCAGTGCGAGCGCCAATGCGACAGACCAGTCGTCGACCGGGACGCGCAATGGTCGCAGTCGGCGACCCAAAGTGGCGACCGCGGGCGCGATTTCGGCGACGTTGGTCGTCCACGACACCAGCGCGCCCATCCCGAGCAACACGACCGACAGCGCGGTGAAACGCAGGAATTCCAATAGGCCCCCGAGACCGAGCGTGACCGTGCCCACCTGGATCTGCGGACTGCCGCCGGCCAATGTCGCAGTGATACCGACGATGGCCAGCATGATCCACAGCCAGCGCGGCGGCGACGGCAGCACGCCTCGGGGAATATGGGCGACCCGCGCTCCCGCCAGCACCAGCGCGGCCACAAGTCCGATCGCCATCCATCCCGGGCACAATGTCAACAACATCGAAATGCCAAAGGCTACAAGCAGTTTGGTGCCTGCCCACAGCTCGTGGATGACGGAGCGCCCGGGCACGGGGCGCAGCAGCACAACGGGTCGACGTGGGCGGCGGGTCGGGTGCTGCGTCGGCGGGGGCGCCGTCAGCTCACTTACCTGGGCCGCGAACGGCGCCGGTTCCAGCAGACCGTCGCGCAGGTGCAGAGTGCGCGGGCACAGCTCCTCCAGCCCGGCGAAGTCATGCGAAATGACCACAACGGTCAGACCGGTGTCACGGCGCCGGTCCGCGAGCAGCCGCACAAGACCGCGCTGGCTGGCGGCGTCTAGCCCCGCGAGCGGCTCATCGAGTATCAATACCCGCGGCGACCGCGCGAGCAATCCGGCCAGGACCACGCGGCGCATCTGGCCGCCGCTGAGCTGGTCGATGGGCCGCTTCGCCAGCGCGGCATCCAGGCCGACAGCGGCGAGCGCTGCGGTCACTCGGGCGTGATCGTCAGGCGAAAAGCCGCCCGCCGAGGACACTTCCAGGTCGACACGGCTGCGCATCAACTGCAACCGGGCCGCCTGGAATTGGAGCGCGACCGCCCCGACCTGCTCGGAGGCGAGCCGCTCGTCAAGCAGACAAGTGCCGGTGGTGGGTACCGTCAACCCGGCCATAATCCACGCCAGCGTCGACTTACCGGAGCCGTTGCCACCGTGGATCAGAAGCCCGTCGCCCTCATGCACCACGAAGCTGATATCGCGGAGCGCGGTCTGCGCCCAGGGGGTGCCACTCCCGTATTCGTGGCCGACGCCTGCGAGTTTGAGCACCGGCGCGTGAGAGTGGTGTCCTGCCGTGACCGTCGGCGCGGGCGGGGGCGCGGTCTCGACCATGGCGGTGTTATCCAGCGAGTCGCTGAGATTGATTGTGCGGTCGGCGTAATCAGCCTCGCTGTTGTGGTGGGTGATGTGCACCAGCGCGGTTTGGTGATGGTCGGTGAGACCGGACAGCACGGCCAGCAGTGCGTCCCGGCCCTGCTCGTCGACCATGCTGGTGACCTCGTCGGCAATGAGCAGCGACGGCTCCCGCGCCAGCGCAGCGGCCACGGCGAGGCGCTGCAGTTCCCCGCCGGACAGGCCGCCGGTGTCGCGTTCGGCGAGGCCGACCAGCCCGACTTCACTGAGTAATCGGTTGACATCGGTGGTCTTGCCGGGAGGCAGTCCCCACACCACGTCGTCGGCTACCCGCGTGCCCAGCACCTGGCTTTCCGGGTGCTGCATGATGACGGCGGTACCACCGAGTTGACCGAGACCCACCGCACCCAGGCGTTCGACCGTGCCCGAGGTCGGTTCGCGGCCGGCCAGGATCAGCATCAGCGTGGTCTTCCCGGAGCCGTTGGCACCGGTGACCGCAACGTGTTCGGCTGGCCGCACATCCAGGCTGACCGCACGCAGGGCGTCGTGGTCGGTGTGCGGGTACCGCAGGCGCACCTCGTCCAGCCGCACCGGGACCGGCTGGATCGGCCCGGTGCCGGCCGACGCGTCCAGTTTGTGCACATCGGGAATGCCGCCGAGCCGCTCCAGCACGCGCGAGAGCGCCCACCAACCGATCAGCGACGCGCCCATGATGGCGACGACGGCGAATCCGAGGGCGAGCCACTGCCAGTAATCCAATGCTCCGGCCAAGATCCGCTTGACCTCCTGCGCGACCGCCTGAAGGTGCGGCACCCGCCCCAGGACTGTCGCGACTCCGTCCACGGCGGCGGTGATCGCGTGGAACAACAGCTGCCGAAGCCGCGCCAGGACCGTCAACGCGACGACCACCGCGGCACCGACGACAACACCGGCGCCAAAGGATGCCGCGGTGACGGTCGGCGGGCCGAGACCGCGGCGTTTCACGATGCCGGCCAGGCCGCCGACATAGGCGCAGAGCGCGACCGCCCCGAAGCCGCTCAAGCCGACTACGAGGAAGCCGATCACAGCGGCTGCGACCGTCGCGGTGATCAGAACGCGGATCCGATAGCGGTAGGCCAGCAGCCCCATCGGCACGGCGCCCAGCATTCCCAGCCCACCTGCGTGTGGGAGGACGACCGCAATGATCGCAATCGCCGCGCACAGTGCACCCATCACCGATGCATGCGCCAGTTCGCTCGGCTGTAGTGACCGAGCCTGACCAACGCCGCTCGCCAGTGACGTGCGACAGTCGTCGGCTTCATCCTGCGGAAGCCCCCGAATCATTTTGCTGCGCCACCCAATCGAGCCCACGACCCGCGAGTCCTGCAGGCGAAGCGGCCCGTCCTACACATGGGAGCCAAGCGTATGAATGGGGTGTTGAGAAGTCGCTGAGAAAGTCGCTGACCTCGATGTCCACCGCGTCACGCAATATCCGGCTGCCGTGTTCTCAGCAGATCCGCAGCTCTACAGAATCAGATCATGCAAGGGCTGACATGCATGGATTCTCGTGGAGCTAAGGGGACTCGAACCCCGAAACTTTCCTGCAGAAATAGGCTCTGAGTTGCGATGAATGTTCGATGGCGTTGTTACGCCACCTCTCGGTGTCCTGCGGATATGCGTCGGCGTGTTACGCGACGTAACGGTGCTGGCGACTACACCATCATCGCTAAGTTATGAGCTATGTGCCGGGAGTTCTTCCTTGCTCGCCTAGACTCAAAAGTCCAGGTCAACCCGGTTGAAGTGTCCGGCGGGTTGCAGCACATCGCACTGATTCGGGGCGGTTTCACGGTGTTTTGTGGCTCTTCGCAAATGAGCGTGCAGCGGTGGTTGGCAGATATCCGCGGTGGGGGTTCGTGTCGTTGAGCTGAGGTGGGGCCTCGGTGGGTGACGATTCAGGTTCCTACACGCCGCTTCACCAACACCACCGAGGTGACCCTTGCCCGAGGTTACTGCCTGCCCGCCGTCTGTTGTTGCCGA
>NZ_JBKQTQ010000113.1:0-22890 GCF_052143115.1 Mycobacterium sp. | reverse complement strand
CCAACGTCACCTTTACCGCGTCGGCGAGGGCGTTCAGGCCCCGCTCGAGGCCGCGACGGGCCTCTTCGTCGTACGCAATTTGCTTGGCCATTGCGAAGTGATTCCTCCGATTGGGGATGACACGTCTTGGCCGGGTGCAGTGCCCGCGACGGACGGCTGTGGGTGTCTCCCGCTGGCGCGGCCCCGGCCTCACCGTCCCGACCTAGCACTCACCGGTCGCGAGTGCCAACGTCATTCTTAGCACTCGCCTATGCCGAGTGCAAGAACAGGTCAGTGGCTATCGCGGTGCGCGTAAACCGTCGACGACGACGTCGGTCACCCGCTCGGCCAACTCCGAGTTGTAGGCCTCCATCGCCTGGCATCCGACCAGGATCGACTTCACCTCGCGCACGCCGATGTCTCGACGCGCGGTGCCCGCATTCTGGGCGGCGCGGAGCAAGTCGTCGAGCATGGCCAAAAATGCATCCTCGGCGTCCGGCGCGGCCTGCGCGATGTCAATGCCGAGACCGGCCAGCGCCTCGACCATGCCACGGTCCGTCGCGCCCCACTGCAGCACCATCGAGCGCAGAAAGCTGAAGATCGCCTCGCCGGGCCCGGCGGATTCCAGCAGCGCGTGCCCGTCGTCGATAAAACGTTGCATTCGGTCCGCGATGACCGCGTGGAACAGCGCCTCCTTGGTCGGGAAGTGACGGTAGACGGTTCCGGCGCCGACTCCGGCGCGGCGGGCGATCTCGTCGATCGGCACCGACAAGCCCTCGGCCGCAAAGGTTTCGTAGGCGACCTCCAGCACCCGGGCGCGGTTCCGCGCCGCGTCGGCGCGCAGCCGGGGTATTGGTTGAGCCATCTCACGTCACCCACTGGTTGACAAAACGGGGCGCGCGTTCCGTATAGTGACATCAACCGGAGCGCTCGCCCCGTTTACCTTACAACTGAGGAGCCTCGCATGGCCAAGTGGACCACCGCCGACATTCCCGACCAGACGGGTCGTGTCGCCGTCATCACCGGAGCCAACACCGGCCTCGGGTACGAGACCGCGCGTGCACTTGCCGAGCACGGCGCACACGTTGTGCTGGCGGTGCGCAATCTCGAGAAGGGCAAGGACGCCGTTGCCCGCATCACCGCCGCAAGTCCCCGCGCCGACGTTGCACTCCAGGAGCTCGACCTGACGTCGCTGGACTCCATCCGCGCCGCGGCGCGGCAACTGCGGTCCGATCACGACCGCATCGACCTGGTGATCAACAACGCCGGCGTGATGTACACACCGAAGTCGACCACTAAGGACGGCTTCGAGTTGCAATTCGGCACCAACCACCTCGGCCACTTCGCCTTCACCGGTCTGCTGCTCGATAAGCTCTTGCCGGTTGCCGGTTCACGGATCGTGACGGTCAGCAGCATCGGCCACCGAATCCGCGCCGACATCCACTTCGACGATCTGCAGTGGGAGCGCAGCTACAACAGGGTCTCGGCCTACGGGCAAGCCAAGCTGGCCAACCTTTTGTTCACCTACGAACTGCAACGACGGCTCGCCCCGCACGGGACGACGATCGCCGCGGCCGCCCACCCCGGCGGCTCGAACACCGAGTTGATACGCCACCTGCCTCGGCTGGCTGCGGCCGTCTACCCCGTGCTCGAAGCCCTCTTCCAAGACTCGGCCATGGGCGCCCTGCCCAGCCTGCGTGCCGCCACCGACCCGGGGGTGCTGGGTGGGCAGTACTACGGACCCGACGGCTTCGCGCAAACGCGTGGCTATCCAAAGCTGGTGTCGTCCAGCCGCAAGTCGCACGACGTCGACCTGCAGCGACGGCTGTGGGCGGTCTCCGAGGAGCTCACCGGGGTGGTGTATCCCGTCACCTAAGCCGACCAAGGTGAAGTGTGTTGAAGCGACGTCGGCCCTACGCTCTGCCCATGCAATTAGCGGTCAGCGATGAGGGGCTTCGGGTGGAGGCCGGCTCGAGTGAGGCTCTGGCGGGAAAGCTGGCGAGCAACAGTCCACCGGCGGCGGGATCGTCACGACTGATCAGCGCGGCGGCGGTCGATGCTACTCACGCGCGGATCGCAGCGACCGGCATGAGGTGCGCGTTGCGGGTGCAGGCGACGGCGGCCAAGCTCACCACGGCCGCTGCCCGGTTCACCGATAACGAAACCGGCTCTGCGGCAAGGTTTCTCGCGCTACCTGCGCCGACGGTGAGCTGAATGCCCGACGCCGCACGACTGCCCGGCTTGTCGGAAGTCCAGGGCCTAGACACCACGTATCTGCGCGAGGCGCAGAAATATTGGTCCAACAGCGGCAATCTGTGGGACCAGGTCTTCACCGAAGTCCACGAGAAGATTTCGACTCCCGCGGGCAGCCCGTGGATAGGTGAGGCAGCGACGGCGGGGCAAGAGCGCGCCTACATTGACATGATCAAGGTCCGCGGCGCGGCGTTTCAGTTGCTTGAGGCCGCCGAGGTCGCCCGCCAGGGTGACGCTCAGCTTCAGGCCCGCAAAGACGAAGTGCTCGACGCGGTGCGGGATGCGCAGCGGGACGGCTTTGTGGTCGGTGAGGATTATTCTGTCACCGACCGCTTTCGAAGCGGCTCAGCCGCATTCAGGACGGAACGACTCGCAGAAGCAGAAGAGCACGCTGCTTTCATCCGTCACCGCGTCGCCGCTCTCGTCGCCACCGATCAAGAATTCGGCACCCGGATCACCGCCGCCACTGAAGGAATCGACAACCTCAGCTTCGGCGAGACCGACCTCGACGACACGCGAAATCACGTCCAGGCCGTCGACCACAACACGTTCAAGGACGCTCCGAATCCACCGCCTGATCCGCCACCGGGCGGCTGGAGCCAAGACCCGCTGATGCGGGCTGCACAGAAGATCGCCTACGGGCACGCCTTGGACGCTAAATACCACTTAAAGGATTTCCCGGACTTGACTCCGGACCAGTTGGCCGACCTGGTCCACCAAATGATGCAAGACAGCATTAGCAATCCGAAGGGCCTGATACTTGGCAATAGCAGAAGCGACGGCGCGCCCGTCATCTACGACCCTAAAACAAATACCGCCGTGATATTCGACCCCACAGGCGAAGCTAGAGGTTCCGACGGCGGCACAGTCTTCAAACCTAAAAACGGAAGCGACTACATCACGGGCAACCAAGCCAACAACACAGAGCCCAAGATCAAAGACCGCGTCGGCTCCTTCTCGCCCAACCGGTTTGAGCCACGGCCTGCCGGCCCGCCGCGGGCTGGCGGACAACCTGCGCCGCTCAGACCACCGCCGCGTGCGCCGGTGCCGGCCGCACCGCCCGTTAAGCCCTCGCCGGGCGCCGGCGAAGGCGGCACGGCCCTGCCGGAGCTGCCCTTCGGTCCCGGACTACCGTGGGATTCGCCCGCGACCGGGCCCCACTTCGTCCATCCACCACACAGCATCCACCGCATGCCAGTGCTAGGTGAAGATCCAGAGGAGTTCGAAGAATAAATGAATCCACTTGATGTACACCTAATTAGGCTGAACCGATGACCGAGCCCGGGCTCATCGCGATCGACATGACCGACGACGAGCGAGACTTTATGCAGACCGCTCTCACCGAGTTCGGCGGCACCGCCAGCTATAAGCCTTTTCCGATCAAGATTCTCGGCGTGTCGACGGACGACGAGTTCGAAGACTTGTTGGACCGGCTCAGAATGGCCATCGCGAGGAGATACCCGCTTTCTGAATTGGACTGGGCGCGTGCACAGTTGCTTACCGAGATGTGTTGGGGAAGCGACATGATCGGCTCGGGAATTGACTTCACATACAGCTGCCGAGATGAACTAGCAGTCCCTTTGATGCGTTCAATCCAGCGAAAACTTCGCCGCTTTGGTCTGGGAGGTGCGCTATTCCCCGACAACGGCGGCCGCCGTACCTACGCCGAAGTTGAGGCGATGAAGCGCCAACGCGAAGCTCAGGGCAAGTCGAGCAACTGCTCGTAGAAGCCACCGAATCGGCGGGCTGTGTCGATCAGATGGATCTCGAGGATCCAGTGACAACGGCGGCCGCTCAGGTCCGTGCGCCGCATCGGCTTGGTCGATCCGGGCATGATGTACCACTCAGTGGCCGTCCCGGCGATCTTCTTGTGCGGGAACTCCCCGACTAGGTGGCCCGCGATATGGCTGCCCCAGCCGAAGCCCTCGGCACGAGCCACCTCGACGGAGACGTCGAACAACTCGGCGCCGGTGACATCCGGGTGGTTCTCGAAATAGTCGCGGCCCGCCTGCCACACCCGTGGCAGCGCGTCGCGGACGGCGTGTTTGTCTGGGTCGTCGCCCAGCACGAACGTGCGCCCGAAATCGGCCTCCCACTCCTCGAAAATCGGACCGAAGTCGAGGAACACGATGTCGTCATCGGCGATGACCCGGTCCGGTGGGTGCTCACGGAACGGCTGGAGAGTGTTCTCACCGGCTCGCACGATCCGCCGATGCCAGTGCCGCGTCACCCCGAACAGCTCTCCGGCCAGTTTGTGAATCTCGTCCGACAAGTCCTGCTCACCGATACCGGCGCGGATCATCGCGCGTCGCTCGATCTCGTCGAACAGTTGCGCCGCCTTATCCTGGGCATCAAGAAGCTTTTCCGCGCGGGCATTTTCGTCGGCGACAGGCTTCTGCACAGCAACGATGCTACGACCCCAACGGAGCACTGATGTCGCTCGTGGTGCCGCCCTACCCGCCGCCCCGTTACACCGAGGACGAGCCTGAGGTCAGCGCATGGCTCAAGCGATCTGACGAGCCGCCGGACTACGAGACCTACGGAATCAAGTACCACTACTTAGCCAATCAGCAAGCCACCGGCGGCGACTATGGCCTCTACCGCGTCGACATCTCTCCGGCCGGAGGCGGGCCCGGTCCGCATTTCCACCGCGCCATGTCCGAGGCGTTCTTCGTGCTCTCCGGAACCATGAAGCTCTATGACGGCTCAAAAAATGGGGACTGGCTCGATAGCCATCAAGGCGACTTTCTCTACGTGCCGCCGGGCGGGATCCACGGCTTCCGCAACGAGGCCGACGAACCGGCATCGGTCCTGATGCTGTTCGCACCCGGTGCGCCGCGCGAGGCCTACTTCGAAGGGTTTTCAGCGCTGGCAGACATGACCGACGACGAACGCCGAGAGTGGTTCATCCGCCACGACAACTACTGGGTGCAGTAGACGCCGGCTTCAGCCCCACTGCGCAAAGTAGGGACGCTCCGGCTTGCTCTTCTCGACGAGGATGAACACCACACCCCACGGGTCGACGAACCATGTCGTGCGGACTCGGGCCACGTCCGCGATGCCGTCGACAAGAAAGCGCACCCCGTTCGCCTCGAGTTGGGCTCGGGTGGCGTCGAGGTCCTCGCAGACCAGCCCGACGTGCGACAACCCGTGGTCGGTGATGGCCGCGGCGCTGCGCTGATCGCCGCCGGCGACGCCGAGATACTCGATCACCTCGAGGACACGATCTCCGCCGTCGTCGAAGCCGACGATGGCCGCTTTCATGGTGGGATCGGACACCAACTGGCCCATGTCGTCGCGAATCGCGTCACCGGCCATCACGTAGGGCGGCGACAGCACACGTAGGCCCAACACGTCGCGATAAAACGCCACCGCCGCTTCGCAGTCGGGCACACACACCCCGGTATGGGCCAATCCGGTAATCACGATCTGAACAATGTCAAAGCTGCGGTCAGGGTGTCATCAATACCAGCCGATCAGCCCCGAATCAATCGAGCGGCCCGTGGGAAACTGGCACGACGCGTCCGCGCGTGACTAAGAAGGACGAGAACTGCTATGGCTGCACTGCAGGACAAGGTTGCGTTAGTGACAGGTGCGTCGTCGGGCCTGGGTGCTGAAACGGCCCAGTTGCTTTCTCGCCAGGGCGCAACGGTTTTCGGCATGGGTCGCGATACCGAGCGCTTGGCCGACGTGTTCGCGGGCGTGGAACGTGGTGCATACGCATCAGTTGACATCGCTTCGGCCCAGGCCTGCCGCGACGGGGTTGAACAATGCGTCGGTGAGTTCGGAGGTCTGGACGTCCTGGTCAACGTCGCCGGGAGACACCAGATGCGCCGCACCGAGTCGATGACCGACGATGACTGGGCCCAAGATCTTGCGGTCAACCTGCACGGGCCGTTCTATCTGTGCCGGGCTGCGCTGCCGCACCTTTTGGAACGAGGCGGCAATATCGTCAACGTCGCCTCCATCGCCGGCGTCGAGGGCCAGGCGTACTCGGCAGGTTACTGCGCTGCCAAGCATGGGCTGATTGGGCTTACCCGTGCTTTGGCGGTGGAGTACACCGCGGATCGCCTGCGGGTCAACGCAATATGCCCGGGCGGCATGCTCACACCGCAACTCGAACAGTTCAGCGCGCCGGATAACCCGAACTACGACCTGATCATGCGCACGGCCGCACCGCGCGGGATGATGCAGCCCAGTGATGTAGCGAACGTGATCGCATTCCTCGCCAGTGACGCCGCGGCAGCCATCCATGGCGCTGTCTATCGGGTCGACAACGGCAAGGGTGCCGGCTAGCGCCCGAATTCAGCCTTCCGGCGCCCCGCCGCCAGGTCGCCATTGACATAGCGCTGCAGGTTGGGGGCGATCGCGGCGATCGCCTCGTCGTCCGTCATCGAGGCGATGGGCTCGATTTTCCACACGTAACGCATCAGCGCGAAGCCCATCATCTGCGACGAGATGAGCCCGCTACGGACCAGCCGGTTGTGCTCGTCGCTGCCGAGCTCTGAAACCCCCATCAGGCTGCTCTCGACGATGCGCCGCAGCTTTTCGCGGGTGGACGGTTCGTGCGCGGCAGTCTGCAGAACAGCCCGTAGGGTGGGCCCGATCTCGTCGTCCGCCCAGCTGGCCAACAACAACGTGATCAGCGCGCCGCCGAGCTGGTTCATCGGCGTGGTCCAGACCTTGGCGATGCTCTCCAGCCACTTTTGCGGTGGGTTCGTCGCGGCGTCGAGCAGGCCTTCTTTCGATCCGAAGTAGTGGTAGACCAGCGCGGGGTCGACGTCGGCCGCACGTGCGACCGCCCGCAGGGTGGTGCCGGCCCAGCCGTGCTCGGCGAACTCCTCGCGGGCGGCCGCCACGATTCGCGCGGCCAGCACCCCGCGTTCATCACGCGGACCGGGTGTTATCGATCTCTTCGGCATGAGTTTCATCATAGCGTGAATTTCCTCTTGCGTTGAGACTAGTTTCAACGTAGCGTGAGACTAGTCTCAACGACCAGCAAAAAGGACCCCACTATGAGCATCAACCAAAATCCCGATGTGATCGTCGTCGGCGCCGGGCCCGTCGGATTGGTCGCGGGCTGCGAACTCGCCCGCCGCGGCGTCGGGGTGCGGGTGATTGACAAGTTGGCACAACCCACCGATCAGTCCCGCGCGATCGCGGTGCACGCCCGCAGCCTGGATATGTTCGATCGGATGGGCCTTGTGGACGAGCTGCTGGGCACCGGCGTCAAAGCCATCGCGATGCAGATGCATGCGGGGGGCCGGAAGCTGTTCCGCGTCCCGTTCGCTGAGGTGGACAGCGCATTCCCGTTCACATTGACCACGGCACAGACCGAAACCGAGCGCGTGCTCGGCGAGCACCTTGAGTCACTCGGGGTCACCGTCGAGCGCGGTGCCGAGTTGGTCGCGGTGAGCCAGGACGACGACGGAGTGCATCTGACCCTGCGGACGGGCGGATCAACCGAGCGAGTCAGTACCTCCTGGGTGATCGGCGCCGACGGTGCGCACAGCACGTTGCGAAAGATGGTCGGTACCAAGCTCGCTGGTTCATTCGTCGGCGAACGCTTCCTGCTCGGTGACGTCGACGCTGAGCACAGCTTGGATCGGGACTCGATGCATACCTTCTTGGCGCCCGATGGGCCGGTGGTCGTGCTGGCGATGCGCGACGGGCGGATGCGGTTTCTCGCCGAGGTGCACGACGCGCCCTGCACTCCGCTCAATATGCATCCCACTCTGGATGACCTCCAGGAAATCTTGAATCGGCGGATCGGCGGCATCCGGTTGTTGAGCTCGCACTGGCTGACCAGTTTCGAGATTCACCACGCGCGGGTTCCGGCGTACCGCTGGGGTCGGGTCTTCCTGGCCGGCGATGCCGCCCACATCCACAGCCCGGCCGGCGGTCAGGGCATGAACACTGGCATGCAGGACGCGTTCAACCTCACGTGGAAGCTGGCCGCGGTAATCAACGGCGACGCCGGGGACACGCTCCTTGACAGCTACGAGGCCGAGCGTGCCCCGGTGGCTGACGGCGTCATCACGTTCACTAACCGGCTCACCAAGGCCGGCACGCTATCCGGTGCGCCGCGCCGAATCCGCGATGTGGTGGTGCGGATGCTTTCCCGGGTTCCCGCGGCGCGGCGACTTATGGCCGAGACCGTCGAAGAGGTCAACGTCGCCTATAAGAACAGCCCGATCGCGGTGGGACGCCGCCCAAAGCACGCCAAAGTTTCTGCCGGCCAACATGTTCCGCATTTAGCCGATGAGGCGGTGCAGAAGCAACTCCGGGCTGAGTGCCGTGCGCAGACGTTGGGTCATGTCGTGCTCACCATTGCCGCCGGGCAGGTGGCACCGGCCGCGGGAGGCCCCGGACAGGTGCAGGTGCTGGTGACCGGCGATGACGTCCCCGTCGCGGGATACGACACCGTCATCGCAGACCCGAAAGGCGTTGCGGCAGAGCGCTTCGGGCTCAAGAGGGGTGGGCGCGTGGTGATCCGGCCGGACGACTACATCGGAGCCATCGCCGCACTCGCGGATACGACAACGATCGCCGATTACTTCGCCAAGATCAGGAGCTGAACATCATGTACACCTACGACATCGATGCCGCGGCCATGTTCGACGACCGCACCCATCAGTTCGAGAAATTCGGCATCCCGCTCGACGAGATCGAGTCCGTCAGAGCCGCCACCACCGACATGTGGGCCGATGCTCCCGGCGGCTGGGTTTACGAGTGGTCCCGGCTGGCCGAGAAATACGCCGACCGCGGCGACCATTACCTGGCATCGCTGACCTATGGCCGCGCAAAGTTCCCCTGCCTGGCCGATCCGGCGCGGGTAACGGCCATGCAGCACCAGCTCGAGCAATTCGAGTTGGCGGCCAAGGACTTCCCGCTCGCCTTTGAGCGCCGCATCATCACGGTCCCCTACCGCGGTGGCAGCATCGAGGTACCCGTGCACCTGTACTCCGCCGACGGCGAGTACGCAGGGCGGCCGGTGCTAATCGCCAGTGGCGGCGTGGACACCTGGAAGATGGACATCCACCCGTGGTGGGTCGGCTTCACCCAGGGCGCCGCGCTGACCACCTTGGCATTCGAGCACCCGGGCACCGGGGAAACCGCAATCCCGCTCGACGAGCACGCCGACGAGGTGATCCGCGGATTCGCCGACTACGCCCGCACACTCGGGAATGGCAAGGTCGCTCACTTCGGCGTCTCATTCGGCGGCAACTTCGCCGCGATGTCGGGGTTGTCCGGCATCGTCGACGCCGCCGTCGACCTCGGCGGTCCGGTCGTCGGGGCTTTCGAAGCCGAGAACGTGCAGAAGCTGCCGTACGGCATGCACGACATCTTGGGCAACGCCATGCACTGGGACCATTCTCCAAGCCTCGACGAACTCGGCGCGGGCCTCGAACAGCTGAACCGGCAAGAGCTGCTCGCTCAGCAACGTAATTCGGCAATGCTGGTGATCAACGGCGCCGACGATTACTTCATCCCGCAATCGGACACCCTGGTCTTCCAGGGCCGCCCGAACACCGAGGTACACCTGGTCGAGGGCACCGACCATTGTGCGATGAGCAAGGCGCCCGAGGTGGTGCCGAAAATAATCGCGTGGCTAGCCGCACAGTTCGCCGAGGAGCGCTGAGGAGGCGGCGCTCGTCGGGCCTTCCTGCGACGACTCGCCGCTGTCATGGAAGATGCGCGCCCCGATGTGCTTGTCCTAGACTGCATCCCGACCAGATGGGAGTCTCCGGGTGCGGGCAACCGAAGCGCCCAGCACCCGGGCTTTGCGGGGCTGGCACGCCTCTGCGGCGGCCCGCCGGTCGCTGCGGCCAGCTCCGAACAGCTCAGGGCGCGTATCGAAGCGGTGCGTGGATTGACCGCCTAGCGCCTCGCCCACATGCTGTCGGCGACCCACGGCGATGCCTGCGCCGCCACTGCCCAGGCCTGGTCTTCCGGCACGTCGATCAACGGGTAGCGCTTGACGCCTGCGGCGGTGGCCGCCACCAGGGTAGCCACCCTGGCCCGCCGCTGAAGTGGCGACTGCCGCACGGTCCAGCCGATGATGCCCGCCGTGGCCAGGCAGTCGCGGCGTCGCTCCACGCTGCCGGCCCGCATCACCAGCCAGCGGCTGTCGACCCGGTGGCCGAGTGCGGTTATCCGGTCGGCGGCCAGCAACACGCACCACGCCGTAACCGCCACCCAGGCCGTCCACAACCACAGGGGTACAACGGAAGTCCCCAACACAGCCAGCACTGCCAGCACCGCACCTATCAGCACCGGAAGCCCCAATGCACGCGTCCAACGTCGGGTCGCCGCCCGAGGGCCGTGACCGCGCAGCGGCCCGGTCACGACGTCCGGGTCGCCGACCAGACCGGTCAACACCGCTTCGGCAGTGGAATGCGGACACGGCGGCAGCAGCACCGACGACTCGCCTGCACCGTGCACACCGGTCATCACCGCATCCAGCCGGGCGCCGCCGAAGATCCGCACCAGCAGCGGTTCCCGCAGCGTGCCGCCGCGCAGCCTGCTCATGTCGTAAGTGCGCTCGCGCAGCCTCAGCAGACCGTGCCGCAGATGCAGGACGTCAGCCCGGCGCCAAAGCACCAGGTTGCGGTAAGTGAGCAGCGACCGCAGCACCGCCAGCACTACCGACGCAACCAGCACCACCCCCGCGATCACCGCGACCGTGGCCACCACACCCAGCCGATGTGCGGCCTCCAGCGCCGACTTGGCCAGCCGCGAATGTTGCAGCGGCTCAATGGCTCCGCTCTGATAAATCACGCCGACGGCGGCGGCCATGGTGAGCAGCCCGGAGAGGCTCAACGGGGCATATTGCAACCACGAAGGCTGCCAGCGCGCCAACACCGTGCTCACCTCCGCAGGCTCCGCAGTCGGCGCATCGATCGGCCGCGGCGACTCGGCCAGTAGAATGGCCCGCAGTTGCGGAACCTGTTCGACCCTCACGGCGTCGAGCTCGAAGGCCCCAGAATCGTGCTCGCCCCTGGCTTCTTGACCGGTGCTCACCCGCAGCACAGCCAGCCCGAACAGCCGGTGCAGCAGTCGCGCATCGGTTTGCACGGAACGAATCCGGTTGCGCGGCACCGACAATACCTTGCGGTGCAGCAGGCCGGCCCGTAGTTGCACTTGGCCCGATTCGGGGTCGGCCTCGATGCGGTAGCTGGTGGTGAACCATCGCGCCACGCCCACCACAACGCTCAGCGCGAGCACCGCCACCGTCCAGGACTGGTTGCCGGTGGTCGAACCCAGCACCAGTCCCCCAATCAGTAACGGCAGCTCGCGCAGCAATTCGTGCACCGGATGAATCAGCAGCATCCTGGGACTTAGCCGTTGCCAAGCGATTTCCGTTCGCGGCGCTGTCACATAGCGCCGCTGCTCCTCATCGCTTCGCTCTGCATCGTCGCCGGCGCGCGTCACGTGGCGTCCTCGGCGCCGATCGCGGCGATGTCGGTCAACTGCGCGACAAGATGGTCGGCAACCGCGACGTCGAGCGCCGCGATGTGCAACGCTCCCGCCGACGAGGCGGTGGTTACCGTGACGTTGGCCAGACCGAGCAACCGATCCAACGGGCCGCGATAGGTGTCGACGGTCTGGACTCGCGAGATCGGCGCGATGCGCCTTTCCTGGACCAGCCAACCGGTGCGGGTGTACACCGCCTGCGGGCCGATCTCCCACCGGTGTACCCGATATCGCCACACCGGAACGACGGCCAGCGAGACCGCCGCACCGAGCACAGTGACGACGGCAAGCACAATGTGCAGCCAAAACAGCCGCCGATCGAAAGCGATCCACACCGCCTGGCTGCCCGCCAGCAGCAGCCACGGGACCAGGCCGCCGATCGCCCACCGCAGCGGCGCGCGCCGACTGGGCGGATGTGCCGGATCGACCATGCCCAGCACCCGCGGGCTCGGATCGTGGTTGTCCACGTCATCGAGAATGCCACCGACCCCTGCGACGGATTGAACCGACACGGCGGCACCGATTATGAGTGGGTATCGTCTACGGCCATGACTTCCAACGGCAAATGGACCGCGGCCGACGTGCCGGATCAAAGCGGTCGCGTCGCCGTCGTCACCGGAGCCAACACCGGTCTCGGTTACCACACCGCCGAGGTGCTCGCCGAATGCGGCGCGCATGTGGTGTTGGCGGTTCGCAATCTGGAGAAGGGCAACGTCGCGCTGGCGCGCATCGTCGCCGCCCATCCGCAGGCCGATGTGACGTTGCAGGAGCTCGACCTCGGCTCGCTGGACTCGGTGCGCGCCGCCGCGACGGCGTTGCGCAAGGCCTACCCGCGCATCGACCTGTTGATCAACAACGCCGGCGTGATGTGGACGCCGAAGCAGCTCACCGCCGACGGCTTCGAAATGCAGTTCGGCACCAACCATCTCGGCCACTTCGCGCTGACCGGGCTGCTGCTGGACAACCTGCTGCCGGTCCGGGGTTCGCGGGTGGTGACCGTCAGCAGCATGGGCCATCGAATTCGCGCCGCCATCCACTTCGACGACCTCCAGTGGGAACACCGCTACGACCGGGTCGCCGCGTACGGGCAAGCCAAACTGGCCAACCTGCTGTTCACGTACGACCTGCAACGCCGGCTGGCCGCCCGGGAGCAGCCCACCACCGCCGCCTTAGCCGCCCACCCAGGCACCTCGAACACCGAGCTGGCCCGCAACTTGCCCGCCGTTTTCAAACCCGCCGTCGTGCTGCTCGGCCCGCTGCTGTTTCAGAACGCGGCGATGGGTGCGCTACCCACGCTGCGGGCCGCCACCGACCCGGACGCCGAAGGCGGGCAGTACTACGGACCCGACGGTGTGGGCGAGCAACGTGGCCACCCCAAGCTGGTGTCCTCCAGCGAGCAGTCGCACGACGAGGACGTGCAGCGCCGGCTGTGGAAGGTCTCCGAAGAGCTGACCGGGGTCAGGTATCCGGTCTGATACCCGCCGCGGCTCCGTAAGATGACCGCGTGGCACGACGCCCCCGCTCCACCGGTCAGAACCTGACGTTCGGCCCGCAACGCCTGCTGTCGTTGCTGCGTTCGACCGTTCCGCCGGTGCATCCGGCCGGGCTGCCCTTCGTCTCGGCCGGGCTGGGAGTGGCGTTGGCCGGACGCCGCTACCGATGGCTGCGACGGGCCGGCCTGCTGACCGCCGCTGCCTGCGCCGGGTTCTTCCGGCACCCACCGCGGGTACCACCCACTCGGCCCGGCGTCGTCGTCGCGCCCGCCGACGGTCTGATCTGCGTCGTCGATTCGGCAGCCCCGCCCGCCGAGCTCGAACTGGGCAACGCAGAGCTGCCCCGGGTCAGCATCTTCCTGTCGCTGCTGGACGCCCACGTGCAGCGAGCCCCGGTGAGCGGCGAAGTGATGGCCGTGCAGCACCGGCCGGGTCGCTTCGGTTCGGCCGACCTGGCCGCCGCCAGCGAGGACAATGAGCGCACCAGCATCCGCCTACGCACCGCCGACGGCGCGGAGATCGTCGCCGTGCAGATCGCCGGCCTGCTGGCACGGCGGATCGTCTGCGACGTGCATGCGGGGGACAAGCTGGCGATCGGTGACACCTACGGCCTGATCCGGTTCGGATCGCGCCTCGACACCTACCTGCCCGCTGGGACGCTCGTGTTGGTCAGCGTCGGCCAACGGGCGGTCGCCGGCGAAACGGTGCTGGCCGAGCTGCCGTGATGATTACCGCGCCGGCGACGATGCAGAGCGAAGCGATGAGGAGGAGCGGCGCTGATTACTAAGCCTCGGGGCAGGCGAGTGGTCAACCTGCGCATCCTGCCCAGCTCGATGAGCGTGCTGGCCATCTGTGCGGGGCTGACCTCGATCCGGTTCGCGCTGGAGGGCCAACCGCATGTGGCGATAGCGCTGATCGCCGCGGCTGCGATCCTCGACGGACTCGACGGCCGGGTGGCCCGCATCCTGGACGCCGAGTCGCGAATGGGCGAGGAGATCGATTCGCTCGCCGATGCAGTGAACTTCGGGGTGGCCCCCGCTGTGGTGGTCTACGTGACGTTGTTGTCGTCGTCGCCGGCGGGCTGGGTCGTGGTATTGCTGTACGCGGTGTCAATCGTGTTGCGGTTGGCCAGGTTTAATGCGCTGCTCGACGACGCCAGCCAGCCGGCCTTCGCGCGGGAGTTTTTCGTCGGGATCCCCGCGCCGGCAGGCGCGATCTCGGCGCTCGGCCCGCTGGCCGCCAAGCTGCAGTTCGGTACGGGCTGGTGGACGTCGCCGTGGTTCGTCTGCGCGTGGGTGGCGGCCTGCTCGATGCTGGTGGTGAGCCGGATCCCGATGCGGAAGATGCATGCCGTGTCGGTGCCGCCGAACCTGGCCGCGCTGCTGCTGGCGGCGCTGGCGATCGTCGCGGCGGCGGCGTTCCTGTTCCCCTACATCCTGATCATGGTGCTGATCGCGGCCTACCTCTGCCATATCCCGTTCTCCGTCCACAGCTACCGCTGGCTGGCGGCGCATCCCGAAGTGTGGGGCGACAAACCCAAGCAGCGGCGCGCCACGCGACGCGCGATCCGTCGAGCACAGCCCAACCGCCGGTCAATGGCGCGGTTGGGCCTGCGCAGGCCCATCGGCCGGACATGACACCCCCGCAACTCGCGCTGACGGCTCGGCTGAACACCTCGGCCGTCGACTCTCGCCGCGGCGTTGTCCGGCTGCATCCCAACGCTATTGCCGCCCTTGGCATTCGAGAGTGGGATGCGGTATCGCTGACCGGGTCGCGGACAACGACGGCGGTGGCCGGCCTGGCCGGACCACAAACCCCCGTCAGCACTGTTCTGCTGGACGACGTGACGCTGTCCAACGCTGGGCTGAGCGAGGACACCGCCGTCATCGTCGCCGCCGCGACGGTGTACGGCGCCCGCGCGGTGACCTTGAGCGGCTCGACGACGACCAGCCAATCGGTCCCGCCGCCCACCCTGCGCCGAGCCCTGCTCGGCAAGGTGTTGACCGTCGGCGACGCCGTGTCCCTGCTGCCACGCGACCTGGGACCGGGCACCTCGACGTCGGCAGCGACGCGCGCACTGGCGTCGGCGGTCGGTATCAGCTGGACATCGGAGCTGTTGACCGTCACCGACGTTGATCCCGCCGGACCGGTGAGCGTGCAACCGAATTCGCTGGTGACGTGGGGAACCGGCGTCCCGGCCGAAAACCCCGCCCAGCAGGCCGGAGCACCCGCGCCAGAGCAGGCCGGCAAGACGACGTCACCGATCACGGTCAACGATCTCAAGGGCGTCAGCGCGCAGGCGGCCAAGCTGACCGAGTGGCTCAAGCTCGCACTCGACGAACCACATTTACTGCAAACCCTCGGTGCCGGTACCAACTTGGGCGTCCTGGTGTCGGGTCCGGCCGGTGTCGGTAAAACCACCCTGGTGCGCGCTGTCTGCGTGGACCGAAGGCTGGTGGAGCTCGACGGTCCGGAGGTCGGCGCGCTGACCGCCGACGACCGGCTCAACCGGGTGGCCTCGGCAGCGGCAGCAGTTCGCGACGGCGGCGGAGTGCTGCTGATCGCCGACATCGACGCGCTGCTGCCCGCCACCGCCGAACCGGTGGCGACGCTGATCCTGGCCGAACTGCGCAAAGCGATCGCGGCAACGCGGGTCGCGGTGATCGTCACGTCGGCGGTGCCGGAGAACCTCGACCCGCGGCTGCGCGCCCCGGACCTGTGCGACCGCGAGTTGGTACTCAGCCTGCCGGATGCGGCCACCCGCGCCGCACTGCTGCAGGGACTATTGAAACCGGTGCCCACCGAGGATCTCGACCTCAGCGAGATCGCCGACCGGACACCGGGTTTCGTGGTCGCCGACCTCGCCGCCCTGATGCGGGAAGCGGCATTGCGCGCAGCCGCCAGGGCCAGTTCCGACGGCGCGCCGCCCAAGCTGACCCAGGACGACCTGCTCGGTGCGCTTACCGTGATCAGGCCGCTGTCGCGCTCAGCCGCAGTCGAGGTGACGCTCGGCTCGATCACGCTCGACGATGTCGGCGACATGGCCGCCACCAAGCAGGCGCTGACCGAAGCGGTGCTGTGGCCGCTGCAGCATCCCGACACCTTCGCCCGGCTCGGTGTTCAGCCCCCGCGCGGAGTCCTGCTGTACGGCCCGCCCGGATGCGGCAAGACCTTCATCGTGCGCGCGCTGGCCAGCACCGGACGGCTCTCGGTGCACGCCGTGAAAGGCTCTGAGCTGATGGACAAATGGGTCGGCTCCTCAGAAAAGGCGGTGCGCGAACTGTTCGGCCGGGCCCGCGATTCCGCGCCGTCACTGGTTTTTCTCGACGAGGTCGACGCGCTGACACCGCGGCGCGGCCAGAGCTTCGACTCCGGCGTCACCGATCGAGTGGTGGCCGCGCTGCTCACCGAGCTCGACGGCATCGAGCCGCTGCGCGAAGTCGTCGTCGTCGGCGCCACCAACCGGCCGGACCTGATCGATCCGGGGCTGTTGCGCCCCGGTCGGCTGGAGAAGTTGGTGTTCGTCGAACCGCCCGATGCCCAGGGCCGGCTGGACATCTTGCGCACCGCGGGCAAGTCGGTTCCGCTGCGCGGTGTTGACTTGGCTGCGCTGGCGGCCGACCTGGACGGGTACAGCGCCGCAGATTGCGTGGCGCTGCTGCGCGAGGCCGCGCTCACCGCGATGCGGCGCTCGGTCGACGCCGCCGAAATCACCGCCGCCGACGTCGCTGCCGCACGCGAAACCGTCCGGCCCTCATTGGATCCCGCGCAGCTGGCCTCGCTGGGCGCCTTCGCCGCGGAGCGTTGATCCGCCGTGTACCGGGAGTTTCGCCCTGACCAACGACTTGCGCCCTTCGTGGAATGCGGGTGGCTGCGCTCGGGGTCGGCGACTCCTTCGATACGGGTGATCCCCGACGGTTGTGTGGACGTTTTCGTGACCGCACAAGGCGATGTCATGATCGCTGGTCCCGCCCACACCTTCTACGACTTGCCCACCGGCGATCGGGACGTGCTGGCAGGTCTGCGGTTACGACCCGGTGCCGCAGCTGCGGTGATCGGCTGCCCGGCAAGCGAGTTCAGAGACATGCGCGTCCTCCTCGATTCGGCTTTCGGCGTCGCCAGCTCTCGAATCGCCGAAAGTCTTTTCGCTGCAACGACTCCCAACCAGCGAATGTCGCTGCTCGCGGACCTGGTGGCCATCTATTTCGCAGAGACCGACCCGGTGGTCGACCGGCCGGTCGCGCGGGCGGTCGCAACGTTGCGAGCACAACCCGACCAGCCGGTTTCGGCGCTGGCCACCGAGGTCGGACTGAGCGAGCGGCAACTGAGGCGTCGCTTCGAAGCCGCGGTCGGATACGGACCCAAGCGACTTGGCCGGGTATTTCGTTTTCAGCGTCTGCTGGATTTGGTACACGCATCTCATGGCCGGGCCGGCTGGTCGCAGTTGGCGATGGCGGCCGGATACGCCGACCAGTCGCACATGATCAACGAGTGCCTGGCATTGACGGGCGGGCCTCCCACAGCACTTCCCATGTCCGTTTTGTCCAATACCGCAGACGGGCAGTCGTCCTAGCCTTTCGACCATGACGGACCCGAAAGCTATTGCGCGCGCGTCATTCCGGCTGATAGAAACCGGTGACCCGGAACTGGCCCGACAAATCATCGCCCCCGACTTCGTCAACCAGGAAGCCGAGGATGACCCCGATGAGGTCGAACGCCAACAGCTCGGCCCCGCAGGGTTTCTCGCGACCAGCCGGTGGTTACGCGATACGTTCTCGAATCTGCGCTTCGAACTCCAGGAGACCCTCGCCGAGGGAGGCACGGTGATGGCCGCCGCCGTCATGACGGGACAGCACACTGGATCGTTCAACGGCATCGCGCCAACCGGCAGGCCGATCACCCACAAACAGGTTCACATCTTCACCATCGCCGATGGCCAGATCAACCGTCATCGCGCTGTCCGCGACGACCTCGGCTTGTTGCTCCAGCTCGGCTCGAAGCTAGTCAACAACGCGCGGGCCGCCGCGGCGACGTCATCCTCCAACCAGGCGGGCATGGGGTCGTCGTGAGCGTGCCGGCGCACGACGGCGTAGGGCAGGTCGGCAATCGCTCTCGCGACGGCGTCGGCGTACCGCGTATCGCTGCTGCCATATAGCTCCCGTGCGAAAGTTCGCACCCGCTCCAAAAGCGGCGGATTCCTATCGGCGAGGGTCTCTTGGAACGCCGCATCCGGCTCGCCGTCAAGCAAGTCGCTCGGCCGGACCATCAACAACAGCCGGGCATCCCCGGGATATTCGCGTGCAAAGCCGATGGCGGCGACGGCCATCGTGACGGCGGACTCGAGGGCGGTATCGGCGTCGGCGGCCATCGCCTTCGTCTGAAAGCGTTCCAGCGCCCGCAACCACGCTGCGGTCAGGATGCCGTTGCGGTTGCCGAACCGGTGATACAGCGTGCCCGCGGGCGCACCACTGCCTTTGGCAATCGCTGCCACGCTCGCCGACCGCGGTCCGCCGTCGAGCACGAGTGCTCGGGCTGCGTCGAGGATCACATCGGTTTCATGCTTCCGCGGGGGTGCCACGATCCTTCTATATGGAACGTTTGCTCTATATCGATGAGCATGCCATAACTGTCGCGGCGAGTCGCGAAGACACGTGGTGCGGCGCTGTTGCGGGTGATGTGCCGCGACCCGCACGACCCGTCGACCGTGCCCGCCGGTTTCGTCCTGGACGAAGCACAACCACCGGCGCGGTTCGCGTTGAAAGGCCGCCACCCGTTCGCGATCTACCGGTGGGTGTTCGAGTTGGATGCCGAAGCGCCGCAGCGCACCCGCGTGCGCAATCCTCGACGGCGATCTGCGCACTGCCGAGCAAGCATTCCGCGACGCACTGGCCGACAAACCGGGCGCCGGAGAAAATGTTGTGCTGTGGATCCACAGCCACCTCTTGCAATTTCGCTTAGGCCCGTATTCATCGCCTGAGCACATCATCGGCTGGACCATCGTCCGCTCGGATCGCGATGAGATCGTGCTGGCGGCCGACGGTCCGCTCATGTGTGGCCAGCTGAGGCTGCACCGCGAGGATGGCCCGCGCGCAGTTCTGACCACGCGCCTGCGCTATCACCACAAAATCGCCGCAGGCACAGTCTGGTTCGTCGTCGGCCCGCTGCATCGAATCCTGGCGCCGCAGCTGATCCAGCGCAGCGCCCGTCGTGGCGTCATTCTCGCTGTCCGGTGATCCCGGGTTTGACGTGGGGAGTGCGACCGTCGGAGCAGACGGTGGCGCTGCCCTGCGACGCGCTTTGTCCACGCGCCCGCGTCCGGGCGGATCGCGCGATCAGCATCGCCGCGCCCGCACCGATCGTGTTCGCCTGGCTATGTCAGCTGCGCATCGCGCCCTACAGCTACGACATCCTGGACAACTTCGGTCGCCGCAGTCCTCGAGTGCGCAACCCTGAACTGCTGCACCTCGACGTCGGACAACGCTTCATGACGTTGTTCGCGCTGGAGTCTTTCGTCGCAGACGAGCAGATCACGTTGCTGGCCAAGGGCGCGGCCGTCACGTACGCGGTCCGGCCCGACGGGCCCGGCTCACGGCTTCATGTGCGCGTCTTGTTCGGCGGGCCAACGCTTCTCGCTCGTCTTCTCGTGTTGGGCGACCTGGTGATGATGCGAAAGCAGCTGATCACCTTGAAGTCGCTGGCCGAGCGCGAGGCCGCCGCCATCCGCTGGTCGCTTGAACCGTGGGGCCCGTTCGCTCGTGACTATCTGTAACCAGGTCGGCTATGAACACCCGTGGTCCGAATCTATCCCACCTTCGAGGAGAAGAGCCCATGAACAACGAGCCGCCGGGATGATCACGGCGCAGCGGCCTCCGGGGATCGGTTTCTTGGAATTCCGCGATGTCGCGCAGACGACACGGGTCATGTTGCTGGCCATCATGGTGTCGATGGTCGTCTTCCTCGATGGCACCGTCGTGAATCTTGCCCTGCCGGCCACGGAGCGTGACCTTGGCGGGGGCATGTGCTCACAGCAATGGGTCGTCGACGGCTACCTGCTGGCGGTTGCGGCCATGGTTCTGCCCGGTGGTGCCATCTCCGATCTGTTCGGGCGAGTACCGGTGATGCGCTGCGGTCTGGCGGCTTTTGCGGCGGGCTCGGTGCTGGCGGCCACGGCGGGCACCCCGGCGATGCTGATCGCCGGGCGCCTCGTCCAGGGGTTGGGCGGGGCGTTTCTCGTGCCCGGCTCGCTCGCGCTGATCACCTCGTCGTTCGAGCGCGCGGGCCGTCCTGCCGCAATCGGATCCTGGACGGCCTGGACCGGCAGCGCCTTTGCGCTCGGACCACTGCTGGGGGGACTGACCGTGGACTTCCTGGGCTGGCGCTGGATCTACGTTTTGTCGGCGATCCCGGTGGCCATAGGTTTTGCGTTGACGTTTTGGCTTCGCCGGATGCCCGGGCCCTCCGAACGCCCACGCGTCGATGTCGCAGGCGCCGCACTATCGGCGGTCGGACTGACCGCCACGGTGTATGCACTGATCGAACAGGGTCGCCGGGGGTGGGACGACCCCCGGGTCAGGGTTGCGTTGGTGGTGGGGGTCGCGGCATTGCTGGCGTTCGTGGCATGGCAGCGCCGCGCGCGCCACCCGATGGTGCCCCCAGGCCTGTTCACGACCCGCAATTTCACCGGAGCCAACCTAGTCACCGCGTTCGTCTACGGCGGCATCACGATGGGCTCGTTGGCCATCGCTCTGTACCTCATAGAGGTCGCCGGATACTCGGCCACCGCCGCGGGTCTGATTACCTTGCCCAGCCCCATCATGTCGTTGCTGTTCGCCCGCGGCGTCGGCGGACTGGCGGCACGGATCGGACCTCGGATTTTCCTGATGACGGGTCCGGCGCTGGCCGGGTTGGGACTGCTGCTCATCCGTCCCTCCGCGCACGGATTCCACATCCTCACTGACGTGCTGCCAGGCAGGATTTTGCTGGCCATCGGAATGGTCCTTGCCGTCACGCCCCTGACCGCGGTCAATCTGTCCGCCGTCAAGTCCGCGCACAGCGGAATCGCCGCCGCGATCCAGAACGCGACGGGGCGGACTTCTGCGCTGATCGCGGTGGCCTGCGTGGGATTGATTACCGCCAACAGGCTGACCGATGCCAGCTTCACCCGGCTGCTCCAGGTCAGCGCGCTGCTGTTTTTCATCGGCACCGTCATCGGCGGCCTCGCTATCAGAAACTCGTTCGTTCACGCTGAGCCGGTTCCCGATGAAGTCGCCGCCCCCGTGCCGCAGTTGGCGTCGAGCGCGCCATCTCCGAATACGGTTTGAGCGCAACCCTTTTGCGCAGAAGCCCCTCCGAGTGTGCGCCGACGGCTTTCCGCCCTGGGAGCACACCCATTAATTTGCACTTAACTGCAATCTTGCTTATGACTGCACAGTAGGGCTACCATGACCCGAATGAGAGTCACGGAAAAGACGGCGCGGTCGGTGACCGACTTCATGGACGACCCGATCAGCTTCTTCGGCCAGTCCTATACCCAGATGCACAGCATCAGCCGCGGCGAGCTCGCAGCGTTGCAACGGCAAGCCATGGTCATCCGCTTCCAGCAGCACCGCGAGAGCATCGAGATGTTGCGCAAGCTAGCTGACCGGCTCGGCATCACCGCACTCAACGACTTCAACGACGTTGTCCCGCTGTTCTTCTCGCACACCGCCTTCAAGTCATACCCTGCGGCACTGGTCGACAAGAAGCGCTTCGATCTGATGACCAATTGGCTGGACAAGCTGACCAGCTATGACTTGTCCGATGTCGATACCGCGGGCTGCACCGGGATCGACGACTGGATCGACCGACTGGACGAACAGACTCCCCTGGAGGTCATCACCTCCAGCGGCACCACCGGCACCATCTCGATACTCCCCAAAGACAAGCGGGGCGCCAAAGAGGGCATGGTGCTGTGGAAGATCTGCCTTTTCCAAACCTTCGGGCAAGAACCCACCGAGGCACAACTCAATCCTTCGGTGGACGTCGTCTGGCCCAACTTCGCCAACGGCAAGCTCGGTCACCTGCGCATCGCCAACATGATCAAGCGCGGCTTCACCGGCGGTGACGAAACGAAATTTCACGCGCTCTACCCCGGCGCGATCGACACCGAC
Source organism: Mycobacterium sp. (assembly GCF_052143115.1). GTDB lineage: Bacteria > Actinomycetota > Actinomycetes > Mycobacteriales > Mycobacteriaceae > Mycobacterium. Next base: position 539 of record NZ_JBKQTQ010000113.1, on the reverse strand, counting down.
CTGATGTTCCTGGCCTCCAAGATGCGCGCGGCGGCGTCCCGCGGCGAACTGGATCGACTCGAGATCGACCCGGCGCTGGCTGCCCGCAAGGACGAGTTCATCGCCATGCAGGCGCGCCAAGCCCAAGACCTGGAGGCGTTCTTCACCCGGCTCAGCGACCAGCTGCGGGGCAAGCGGGTGTTCATGCTGGGCACCTACCACCTGATGTACGACATCGCCAAGGCCGGTCTCGAGCGCGGGGTGCGCAACGTCTTCGCCCCCGACTCGGCGATCCTCACCGGGGGCGGCATGAAAGGCGTTGCGCTGCCAGCCGATTTCATGGACGTCATCAAGGACTTTCTCGGCGTCGACCGAATCCAGATCGGTTACGGCTTCTCCGAGTCGAGCACCTTTCACTGGGGTTGCAGCCAGGGCCGCTACCACGTCGCGCCGTGGGTGATCCCGTTCGTGCTCGACCCCGACACCAGCGAGCCACTTCCCCGCACCGGCGTGCAGACCGGCCGCGCGGCCGTCTACGACATCCTGCTGCGCGCGCACTG